>NZ_CP133266.1:2100000-2335000 GCF_030915485.1 Neobacillus sp. PS3-40
ACCAAATAGGATATCAACACCAGTATGATCAAAGGCTGTATTAATGGCACCTGCTACATCTCCATCATTAATAAGCTTGATCCTTGCTCCTGCTTCGCGAAGTTGGGCAATAATATGCTCATGACGCGGGCGATTTAACACGGTTGCAACGACATCTTGGATGTCCTTATTCTTTGCCTTCGCTACAGCTTTTAAATTATCAAGAACAGAAGCATTAATGTCAATAAGTCCTACCGCTTCCGGTCCAACTGCAATTTTCTCCATATACATATCTGGTGCATGTAGCAAATTGCCGTTATCTGCAATCGCAATCACGGCTAATGCATTCCAGCCACCTGCTGCAACAATATTCGTTCCTTCAAGCGGGTCTACAGCTACATCGACACGTGGACCGTAACCTGTACCAAGCTTTTCGCCAATATAGAGCATTGGAGCTTCATCCATTTCTCCTTCTCCAATAACAACAGTCCCCTTCATTGGAATGGTATCAAACACGTCTCTCATTGCTGAAGTTGCTGCCCCATCGGCCTCGTCTTTTACTCCACGGCCCATCCAGCGTGCTGATGCAAGTGCTGCAGCCTCTGTTACACGAACTAGTTCCATTGTTAAACTTCTTTCCATCCGTTCCAGTCCCCCATTTTCTCTCCATTTGCTTTTGTAAATAAGTATAGAGAATTATTATAATTTCTGTACGCCATTATTTAGATACGTTTGATTATGTGCTTTTTAACTGTTCAAGTTCTTCTTTTGTCATACTTTCACGCCAAACGGTCGCACCTAAGCCGGTTAATTTTTCAACTAAGTGGCTATATCCCCTATCAATATGTTCGAGTCCTGTTACTTCAGTAATTCCCTCTGCCATCAGGCCGGCAATTACAAGGGCAGCACCTGCTCTTAGATCGCTTGCCTTTACCTTGGCACCTTGAAGTTGTACAGGACCATTAATAATCGCAGTACGACCCTCGACTTTTATATCAGCATTCATTCTTCTTAATTCATCAATATGTTTAAATCGTGCACCATAAATGGTATCGGTTACCACACAAGAGCCCGTTGCATTTGTTAGTAGAGTAGTAAATGGTTGTTGCAGGTCTGTTGCAAAGCCAGGATACACAAGCGTCTTGATATCAACTGCTTTAAGAGGATTTGGCCCTCTTTCTATAAAGACCTGGTCGTCTCCCGATTCAATGCGGACACCCATTTCCCTCAATTTTGCTATTAACGACTCCAAGTGTTGAGGGATTACATTATCAATTAAAACTCCTCCCCCAACAGCAGCCCCAATGATCATGTAGGTACCCGCTTCGATTCGGTCAGGAATAATGGTGTGGTGACAGCCATGAAGGCTATCGACGCCGTCAATACGGATTATATCTGTACCAGCACCCTTAATATTAGCTCCCATGTTTGTTAATAGTGTTGCAACATCGATGATTTCTGGCTCTTTTGCTGCATTCTCAATGATGGTCCGTCCTTTTGCCCTTACAGCAGCAAGCATAATATTGATCGTTGCTCCCACACTGACAACATCGAGATAGATTCGTGCTCCACGTAATTCATCTGCTCTTAGATAAATAGCACCTTGCTCATTTGTCACGCTCGCACCAAGGGCCTGGAATCCTTTAATATGCTGATCGATTGGTCTCGGTCCAAGATGGCATCCGCCAGGCAAACCAATTACTGCTTTTTTAAATCGCCCCAACATCGCTCCCATTAAATAATAGGATGCACGTAGCATCTTTACTTTTCCATTTGGGAGTGGCATGGATATCATTGAAGAAGGATCAACAGTCATATCATCATTACGCAAATCTACCTTACCACCGATTTCTTCAAGTAACCCTTTAAGAATTTCGACATCTGAAATATCTGGTAATCCTTCGATCGTCACAGGAGAATCTGCCAAAATTGTGGCTGGGATTAGGGCGACTGCACTATTTTTGGCACCGCTTACTCTTACGGTCCCTTTTAATAAATCGCCGCCAGCAATCATAAGTTTTTCCATTTCTTACTCCCTTCTAAGCCTTATGCAAAGTCATATATGGTTTTTTCGGAACGGAATGACGAATATAAACCGGACAATTATCAACCAAATAAGCACTTGGTATTATTTACCATACCTAAAACGCATTTTCCGACAGCTTGTCTATTTATATAGTTTACACGAAAATTCTATTTTCATGTATGACATATTCAAAAAAGTTAAAAGAAAATGGAAAAACTTACCTCTACGTATTTAAACATAGTTCAACAAAATCCCCAAATAAATATAAACGTGGGGAAACCGCCCTCTTTTTTAAAAAGGACGGTTTCCAATTTCTTCTTGCTATTTATTTCTTTAAGCTTTGCCAGCTGAACCGAATTCACGGATTTTGCCAATTACGGTAGCTTTGATGGCATCACGTGCTGGTCCTAGATATTTACGTGGATCATATTCATTTGGTTTTGCGGCTAAAACTTCACGAACAACCTTAGCAGATTCAATCTGGTTTTCAGTGTTTACGTTTATTTTAGCTGTTCCTAGTGAAACGGATTTTTGGATATCCTTTGTAGGAATACCTGTTCCACCGTGAAGAACGAGCGGTAAACCAATAATTTTGCCAATTTCTTCCATTTCCTTGAAACCAAGGTTTGGTTCGCCTTTGTATGGGCCGTGTACTGATCCCAAGGCTGGAGCAAGGCAATCAATGCCTGTACGTTTTACTAATTCTTCACATTCTTTTGGATCAGCATAAATAACGCCTTCTGCAACGACATCGTCCTCTTGTCCGCCAACTGTTCCAAGTTCAGCTTCAACTGAAACACCTTTTGAATGTGCATATTCTACTACTTTTGATGTTATTTCAATATTTTCTTCAAATGCATGGTGTGATGCATCGATCATAACAGATGTAAAACCTGCATCGATAGCTTCTTTACATTTATCAAAGCTTGAACCATGGTCAAGGTGAATTGCAACTGGAACAGTAACTTTCAAGTCTTCCATTAGGCCTTCAACCATTTTTACAACAGTTTTGAAGCCACTCATATAGCGACCTGCACCTTCAGAAACACCAAGGATTACTGGTGATTTTTCTTCCACAGCTGCTGAAAGAATTGCTTGTGTAAATTCTAAGTTATTTATGTTGAATTGCCCAACAGCGTAGCCTTCTGCTTTCGCTTTTTTTAGCATTTCGGTCATTGAAACTAAAGGCATTTTACTTCCTCCTTATTATTGTAGTTATCTATTTTTAGTAAGAGCATTCCATTAAAATGATTTCCATCAATTTAACTGATTATGTATAGCCCTTTGTCTATTTAAAATGATAGACAACTACTAAAAGTTCATAAGTATCATACCAAAGTGGTGAAGGAAATTCCATTAATCTAGCTGATTTTTATAAAGTGTCATAATGAAAGCGCGTCCATATAAAAGGGCATCTCTAATAATGGAAAAAATGTTAATTTATTTTTTGTGGAAGGTGTTTTTTCACAGCTGCACGGATATCATCAATATCAAACGGCTTAGCAAAGTGCATGATAGCCCCGAGTTCTTTTGCTTCCTGGATCATATCCAATTCTCCATAGGCCGTCATGATGATGACACGAATATCTTTGTCAAGTACTCTCATTCTTTTTAATATTTCAAGCCCATCCATTCCAGGTATTTTCATATCCAATAGAACAAGATCTGGGTCATGTTTTTTAACAACATCGAGAGCTTGAAGGCCATTAGCTGCTTGATACGTATTGTAGCCTTCTTTTTGAAAAACCTCATTAAGCAGAATTCTGATTCCAAATTGATCATCAACAATTAATATTTTTGCTTTCATAACTCCACTCTTCCCTTTTTCAAAATTTTAAAAAGCGAATCTTTGAACTCTACATTTTTTATGTATTCTAAAATTGCTTCTATGTATTTCTTCTATCCCTTGCTATACTTTCTATATTTTTTTCAAATATCCTTCCTCAAAACTTGGGATTATGTAACAAATTAAATAATTTCCTCCATTTTCTTGGATTTTTTTAAAAATCGCGTTAGATATTGAAATTAAAAGTATGATTTTTTAAAAATGTGTATAATATAGTCGAAAACCGTATTCTAGGAGGACTTTATGTTAAAAATTTTCACAACCCAATTAACGGGAGTATTTAAAAAGATAGTCGAGGATGAAGCATTTTCACTTGAGGACGGTGCCCGTCTACTCGCCCAGGCAGGTGCTGGATCTGGAACCATTTATATTTTTGGTTCACGGGAAATGAAAGCTATTGAGTTTGAGGCCCTAGAAGGAGCCGAACCATTAAAAGATGCCGTTATTTTGACAAAATCCACGATAGAGGATTTAACCGATGCTGATCGTGTTTTGTTAATCTCACGTTTTGCAACGGATGAAGAGGTGAACGAGTTAGCCATACTCCTTCAGGAAAAAGGGATTCCCTTTGTTTTAATTTCAACCGTTCTGGATGAGGAAGCTGATTGCCCAGCCGTCAATTTGGCTGATGTTCATATAAATCTTAGACTCACAAAAGGGTTAATTCCAGATGAATTCGGAAATCGCTTTGGATACCCAGCTTCCATGGCTGCCTTGTTTGCTTATTACGGAATCAAATTCTCGATTGATGAGATGTTATCTGAATATGAATAATAGGCGCGCATTTTAGACCATAACTTTGCCCGTTGCTTTCCGCTCCGGGCACTTGCTTTCCGCGGGGAGGGATGGGAGCCTCCTCGGCGTACCGCCTGTGGGGTCTCCCATTCCCTCTATTCCCGCAGGAGTCAAGTGCCCTCCGCTCCAATCAACTCAGATAGATAAAGTAGAAAAATCTGAAAACACCCAAAGTCCATCATTGATTCCCAAAAGCCTCTATTTTAACCCACTAGTGGAATCAAAACGGTTAGAGGTAACGATTAGAGACCATTACGCCCTGGAAGAAAGTTTATTCGTAAAAACATTAGGTTACAGGCCAATAAAAATTGCTTGAACTAAAGAACTTTTATCAATTCATCTATCTGATAAACAGCTTTTCTTAGTTTTTTAGAACGACACAACAAAAAAGGTATAATTCCCTCAGGTAATTGAGGTATTATACCTTTTTCACATGGACAATATTAAAGCCCATTTTTGATTTTTGACACTCTGTTGATTGGAGCGGGTGTGCTCGACTCCTGCGGGAGCAGCGGGACAGGGGAGACCCCGATGTCATTAACTCATAATTACAATAAATAACAGTTTTGACTTCACTTTTCTTTGATTGCTACTATTTACCTTATATTTTCGTTTTGAGAGTTAAATGAACTTTTCGCGGATGATTTATTTCGTATTAAGAACGCATCTCTTATTACTATCATCTAATTTCCACCAGGATATTAATATTTTCGGGGGTAGCTGTAAAGATTAGAGCATAATCGTGCCCGTGATAGACGAGAGCATGATGTTACCCGAAGGCTTCTATTTAAACCATCTAGTTGAATCATTCGGGTGATGAAGGCCCAAAATCAGTAATTGGTGAGAAAAAAGTCCTTCATTCCCGAAGTCCACATTTTTTGTTGTCAAAGGGGATCAAGGAGCATGAATAGACGGAAAAATTCCGCTTAATTAGTAAATTAGATCAAAAATAGCATAAATAGAAGGAGAAATTCCGCCTATTGACTCGAAAACCTCAAAAATGGGGGGCATTTCTTTGCATAACCGGAAAAATTCCGCTTATTTACCCGAAAGAGCTCCATTCTGCATCTAACCGGAAAATCTCCGCTTATTTTTACCCGAGTAAGGACAAGCCTTCTTATTTAAGGGAATTTTACATCTACAAGTAGTAAGCGTTGTACATTTACAAAGGATGCTTTCGGATTTTCCTACTTTATCGCTCTTGAGTTGATTGGAGCGGAGGGCACTCGACTCCTGCGGGATGTAGAGGTCACGGGAGACCCCGCAGGAGCGAAGCGACGAGGAGGCTCACGGACCTCCCCGCGGAAAGCGAGTGCCCGGAGCGGAAATCAACGGGCAAAGTTATGGACCAAAAACAACAATTTATGCAGAAATCCTAAAAGCAATTATTTATTTACATCATTTGGAAACTAAAGTTAATGACATTAGGTGAGACCCAACAGGCGCTTCAGCGCCGAGTTATCATGAACGAAACTAGCTCCTTACTCGTAAATTCGTAGGTTAATTTGGTTAGAATGTTTACTGATGAAAAACAAAAAACCAAATCAGAGCTACATTACGGAAGGAGCTAGTCATTATGAAGGATACCATTAAATATGTAGGTTTAGACGTATCAAAGGAAAAAATTGCAGTCGCTATTGCCGATGAGGGCCGAGGGGAGCCTAGATACCATGGAATGATTCCTCATACACCAGAAGAAGTGAGGAAATTAATGAAAAAATTGGGCAGCCCGGAATCTCTGCGAGTGTGTTATGAAGCTGGTCCGACAGGATATCCATTGTACCGACTATTTATCACACTAGGGATTCACTGCTCGGTGATTGCCCCGTCTCTTATTCCTAAAAGACCTGGAGAACGTATTAAAACGGATCGCAGGGACTCTGTTCGCTTAGCTCATTTATATCGGGCTGGAGAGTTGACTCCAATTTATGTACCAACTCCAGAGGATGAGGCTCTGCGGGATCTTGTTAGGTGTAGAGAAGATGCCAAAGAAGACGAACTGAGAGGAAAACACCGATTAAGTAAATTTTTACTGCGTAATGATATTAAACCTCCTACTGGAGTAAATAAGTGGACAATCAAATATTTCAGATGGCTGGACACTTTAAAATTTGAAAACCCTTCTCTACAAGTAACCTTCCAGGAATACTACCACCAACTCAAAGAGTTAGCACAACGTATTCTAAGGTTAGAAGAAGAAATTAAAATTCTAGCGAGTGAAGGTGTCCATGCCAAAAAAATTCAAGCACTCCAATCATTAAGAGGAGTAGCTCTTATTACAGCGACAAGTATTGTAGCAGAAATCGGTTCTTTTAAACGTTTTACTACACCGAGGCAATTCATGGCTTATGTTGGTTTAATCCCTAGCGAGTATTCGAGTGGTGAAAAAAGGAGACAAGGAGAAATAACCAAAACAGGTAATCGACACGTACGGCGTTTATTGGTAGAGTCTGCCTGGAGTTATCGGTATCAACCCTCTGTTAAAGGAGAACTACAAAGACGGCAAAGTGGGCAATCACCAACGATTCAGGCAATATCGTGGAAAGCACAGAACCGACTCCACAAGAAGTATTTCCGCTTATTATCAAGAGGGAAAGAAAGCGGTAAAGCCATTACAGCAGTAGCGCGAGAATTGGCAGGTTTTATTTGGGCAGTGATGCAAGAAGTAGAAGATATACCTCAAGCTTAAAAGGTTACGTGTTCCTCAAAGCAAGATAGATGTATAAATAGAAAAATGAGAATAGGGCTCGAAGGCAAAGAGAAAAACCGGAAAGGAAAATCCACGTGCCTCCTCTGTGCTATATCTAAATAGATTAACGCACGTCCCGAGTTAGTGGAAAAGTCCTTTATACGGAAAGATAAAATGTGAAAACCCACGAATATCAGAGCGCTAACCGCTGTAGAGATTTTTGCCTTCGTGCCGTGTTCTTACCTTCTATTCAAAAAAAAGAAAAAGGAGGAAGGATCATTTCATCTTTAGCTAAAAAAGTGTCTCACCTCTTGGAATAGCTGTCAAGAAGAGCACTTGACAGCTATTCCAAGAGGTGAGAAGTGGTCAGTAAGCTAAAGAAGGAGCTATTCTAGCCAGAATGGCTAAATACCCTACTAAGACAAGAAGCCGAAAATAGCTTCTCTTCTTAAGAGTACCCAAAAACAAAGCAAAACCTATTGTGGAGTGGGGGCCTTGACAGTTTCGTTCATATCAGGAGGCTCACCGCCCGCCCCGCGGAAAGCGAGCACCTGGAGCGGAAATCAACAGACAAGTTTCAAAGAACGTTACAAGAGGACTTTTTTCAGTGCCCTCCTGTAAGTATCAGTTAATGAAAAAGGGTCAGACCTCACTTGAAGGTCTGACCCTTTTCTCTTTTTTAAAATTATTTTTGTAATGTTGCTTTTATAAATTCACGGAATAGTGGCTGTGGACGGTTTGGTCTTGAGACGAATTCCGGATGGAATTGGGAAGCAACAAACCAAGGATGGTCCTTAAGTTCGATGATTTCAATTAAACGGCCATCTGGGCTTGTCCCTGAGAAGACAAAGCCTGCTTGTTCCATTTCTTGACGATATTGATTGTTAAATTCAAAGCGATGGCGGTGGCGCTCATAAACGACTTCATCATTATAAGCCTCAAAAGCCTTCGTATTTTCAACAATTCGGCATGGTTGTAAACCAAGACGAAGAGTCCCACCTAAATCTTCAATATCCTTTTGTTCCGGTAGTAAATCGATAATTGGGTGTTTTGTATCTGGCATAAATTCAGATGAATGTGCCCCAACTAATCCTAATACATTTCGGGCAAATTCAATGGTAGCAAGCTGCATACCAAGGCAGATTCCAAGGAATGGCTTTTTCTGTTCACGAGCAAATTGAATTGCATGGACTTTCCCTTCAATTCCTCGGTCACCAAATCCACCAGGGACAAGAATACCATCTACATCATTCAACAATTCAGCGACGTTCTCGGCTGTAACAGATTCAGAATTAATCCACTTCACTTCTACGTCAGCATCAAATGCATATCCTGCATGCTTTAATGCTTCTACAACTGAAATATAGGCATCCTGAAGCTCAACATATTTACCAACAAGGCCAATTTTTGTTTTTCCAGAAAGGTGTGTAACTTTATCAACAAGTGCTTTCCATTCTGTCATATCCGCTTCTTGCGTAATCAATTTCAAGTGATCGCAAACAATTTGATCCATGTTTTGTTCTTGAAGTTCAAGCGGAACGGCATAAAGTGTATCAGCATCGCGAGCCTCAATAACCGCTCTCTGATCAATATCACAGAAAAGAGCAAGTTTGTCTTTCATATCTTGTGAAATTGGCATTTCTGTGCGTACAACAATAATGTTTGGCTGAATTCCAAGACCGCGAAGCTCTTTTACGCTGTGCTGGGTTGGCTTTGTTTTCATTTCTCCAGCAGCTTTTAAATAAGGAATAAGTGTACAGTGGATATACATGACATTATCCCGACCAACATCACTTTTAATTTGGCGAATAGCTTCTAGGAATGGGAGAGATTCAATGTCCCCTACTGTTCCACCAATTTCTGTGATGACAACATCTGCATTTGTTTCCCTGCCAGCACGGAAGACACGATCCTTAATTTCATTCGTAACATGTGGAATGACTTGAACGGTTCCACCTAAATAGTCTCCACGACGTTCCTTTTGTAGAACGGTTGAGTAGATTTTACCAGTTGTAACACTACTGTATTTCGTAACATTGATGTCTACGAAGCGCTCGTAGTGCCCTAAATCTAAGTCCGTTTCTGCACCATCGCCTGTTACGAAAACTTCACCATGTTGATACGGGCTCATCGTACCTGGGTCTAGGTTAATATAAGGATCAAATTTTTGAATAGTTACACTTAAACCCCTATTTTTTAATAAACGACCTAAAGAAGCGGCGGTAATTCCTTTACCAAGTGAAGAGACCACGCCACCTGTTACAAAAATATACTTTGTCATGAATTTATTCCCCCTCAATTACAGTTTGTACATTATGCCCTGTTTGCTTACGGATTCTTTGCAAAAAATTATTTTAATCAAACGAGTGATTTCTATAAAAATAAAAAAGCACCCCGCCTACTCTAGGTAAGGGAGCGCTGATTAGCAAAGTATATCGTCCTTTTTAAAGGAGCCCAAAAATGATTTTACAAGGGCACGCTGAAAAAGTCAAGTTGATTACAGGTCTTCTTCATCCTCTTCATCGAGCTCTTCATCTAGTTCTTCGTCTAGATCATCATCATCAAGATCATAGTCTTTCTCGTCTTCCATGATGTCATCATCGTTATCCAATTCATCTGGATCATCAATATCATCAAAGCTATCATCATCTTCAACAAGGTCATCATCTTCCGAAAATTCGTCCAGTTCCTCGTATTCAAGATCCTCTTCAACTTCATCAAAATCATCGATATCTTCATCAATTACCTTTTTAGCCTTTTTCTTTTTCTTAGCTTTAACTGTTGTAATAACAACTTCTTCTTGAGCGGTATCAACTGGATACCAAACACGAAGTCCCCAACGATTCTCCCCTAATGATAAGAAACGACCGTCTATGTTTATATCTGTATAAAATTGGGCGATTCTTGATTTTACTTCTTTATCACTTAATCCAACAGTAGTTGAAATATCGTCCATTAGTTGGTTAAATGAAACCGCCTGTGT
Organism: Neobacillus sp. PS3-40; assembly: GCF_030915485.1. GTDB lineage: Bacteria > Bacillota > Bacilli > Bacillales > Cytobacillaceae > JAUZPL01. The sequence continues at coordinate 2,110,319 of NZ_CP133266.1, forward strand.
ACTATTCTTTAAATATTCGTAAGCCATTTCAATAAGGGACATTTCTTTTAATTGCTCTTTTGAGAATTGTTTTAAACTCAAGATTGGCACTTCCTTTCGCTATTCACACTCTTAAAATGAGTGGTTATCCGACTATGGAGATATTTCTCCCAGAATGCATATTCTCCATTATAAACAAAATATTCATGTTTATGCTAGTTCTATCTGCAGTTTACTTGAATTTTTCACTGTCCGTTTCCTTGTATCCCGACTCTTTTTGTTGTTTATTCTTTTTTGTTTCCTTTATGGACACAACTAGAAAGAAAATGGCAAGCAGTAAAAATGAGACTGCTCCTAATTGACGTTCATAAAGATAATATAGCGGCCAGGCAAAGACAATTAATATTAAAGCAATATACGTTAATTTCATCCATTCACACCCGCCAGTTTCTAAATACGCTTTTTCTATTAAGATTATATAGGATAAATTACTTTTTTAATAATTACTGGACAAAATATTTTTAAAAATGTACCTACAATATTTTACAGCTTCATAAACAAAAAAAACAATGGTTTGTATTTATGCTACAAACCATTGCAAAATTTCACTCCTTTTTTACATATTCCGGCGGTATTGCCCGCCTACTTCATAGAGTGCTCTAGTAATTTGCCCAAGGCTAGCCACCTTTACGGTTTCCATTAATTCTGCAAAAATATTTTCATTTTGAACTGCCGCTTCTTTTAAACGGTGCAATGCTGAAGGAGTAGCTTCCTTATTTTTTTGCTGGAAATCTTGCAAATGATGTATCTGCAATTCCTTCTCTTCCTTTGTTGCTCTTGCAATTTCCATATTATCGACAGATTCCTCTGAAGGTGGATTTGGATTCAAGTACGTATTGACACCAATAATCGGCAATTCCCCAGAATGCTTCTTCATTTCATAGTACATCGATTCATCCTGAATTTTGCCACGCTGATATTGCGTTTCCATCGCGCCAAGGACACCGCCGCGATCATTAATACGATCGAATTCCTGAAGAACAGCTTCTTCAACAAGATCCGTTAGCTCCTCAATGATAAATGATCCTTGAAGTGGGTTCTCATTTTTTGTTAAACCATGTTCTTTTGTAATGATCATTTGAATAGCCATCGCCCTGCGGACAGATTCCTCTGTTGGTGTTGTAATTGCTTCATCATACGCGTTTGTATGAAGGGAATTACAATTATCATGCAAGGCCATTAATGCCTGTAGTGTTGTCCGGATATCGTTAAAGTCAATTTCTTGGGCATGCAGGGATCTTCCAGATGTTTGGATATGATATTTCAATTTCTGACTTCGATCATTTGCTCCATATTTATTGTGCATTACTGTTGCCCAGATTCGGCGTGCTACCCGACCAATAACTGTATATTCTGGATCCAAACCATTTGAGAAAAAGAAGGAAAGATTCGGTGCAAAGTCATCAATTTTCATACCCCGGCTTAAATAATACTCTACATACGTAAATCCATTCGAAAGTGTAAAAGCAAGCTGAGAGATTGGATTAGCCCCCGCTTCGGCAATATGGTAACCGGAAATTGAAACCGAGTAATAATTGCGCACCTGCTGATCAATAAAGTATTGTTGAATATCACCCATCATCCGGAGGGCAAATTCAGTTGAAAAAATACAAGTATTCTGCCCTTGGTCTTCTTTCAAAATATCAGCCTGGACTGTGCCCCGGACAGTTTTCAATGTAAAGGATTTTACTTGTAAAAGTTCCTCCTCTGTTAAACACCGCCCCAATTCAACCTCTTTTTTCTGTACCTGCTGCTCGATTGCAGCATTCATGAACATCGCTAAAATGATAGGAGCAGGGCCATTAATGGTCATTGAAACCGATGTAGATGGATGACATAAATCAAAGCCTGCATAAAGCTTTTTCATATCGTCCAATGTACAAATACTTACCCCACTTTCACCGACTTTCCCGTAAATATCTGGACGGTAGTCGGGATCTTCCCCGTAAAGTGTTACCGAGTCAAATGCCGTGCTTAAGCGCTTTGCTGGATCATCTTTTGATAAATAGTGAAAGCGCCGATTTGTCCTGTCTGGTGTTCCTTCCCCAGCAAATTGACGTTTTGGATCTTCCCCTTCACGCTTAAAAGGAAAAACTCCCGCTGTAAAAGGAAAAGAACCAGGGACATTTTCCCTGTACACCCAGCGCAAAATTTCACCATAATCTTTATATTTTGGCAAGGCTACTTTTGGAATATCTAGTCCTGAAAGGCTTTTTGTTTTTAAAATGGTGAGAATTTCTTTGTCACGAACTCTTGTAACAAATTGATCACTTGAATAGGCTTTCGTTGTCTTTTCCCAGTTATCGAGAATTGACTTTGACTCCGAAGTTAATTTAGACTTTGTTTCTTCCGTTATTTTCTCTAATGTAGCAATAATCTCTTCGTTTGGATCATGTTCTTTGACAGCGGCAATTGCTCCTTCAAGCTGAAAAAGCTTCCGAGCGAGGTTTGCCTGCTTTTCAGCCTTTTGATGGTACCCTCTAACTGTTTCAGAGATTTCCCTTAAATAGTAGCGACGGTCATTTGGAATAATTACATTTTGTTTTTCAACTTGTGCCTTTTTGCTAAAAGAGGTTTCCCAATTGGTTCCTGTCTTTTCATTGATCTTTTCAATTAGTCCTGCAAATAAAGCGTTTGTCCCTTGGTCATGGAATTGGCTGGCAATCGTTCCGTACACAGGCATTTCAGATGGATCCTTTTCAAATAACATATGGCTGCGCTGGTATTGCTTTTGTACCTGGCGCATTGCATCCTCAGAGCCTTTACGCTCAAATTTATTAATGACAATTAAATCAGCAAAGTCGATCATATCAATTTTTTCTAACTGGGAAGGTGCCCCAAATTCACTTGTCATGACATACATTGCAATATCGCAAATCTCGGTAACTTCTGCGTCACCCTGACCGATTCCACTAGTCTCGATAATGACAAGGTCAAATCCTGCTGCTTTTGTCACATCAACTGCTTCTATAATGGCTAAGGAAAGCTCCGTTTTGGATGATCTTGTTGCAAGACTTCGCATAAAGACATTCGGGTTAAAAATAGCATTCATTCGAATTCTGTCACCTAAAAGCGCGCCACCCGTTTTTTGCTTTGTTGGATCAACTGACAAAATAGCAATTTTTTTATCTGGGAATTCATTGATAAAGCGGCGAATTAATTCGTCCGTTAAGGAACTTTTTCCGGCGCCACCTGTCCCAGTGATTCCGATAACAGGAATCGTCCTTGTTACTTGTTCGATTTTTTCGAGGGCAAATTCGGCGGCAGCGGCAGTTTCTCTAGTTTCATCCACATGAAGCTCAGCAAGTGTGATTAGCTTTGCAACCGCATTGACACTGCCTAATTCAAGCTTTTCGATTTGGCCAGGTTCAACTGTTGAAAAATCACACTCTTCTAGCATGAGATTAATCATCCCCTGCAAGCCTAGTGTTCTGCCATCATCCGGGGAAAAAATCCGTGCAATTCCGTATTCATGGAGCTCTTTCATTTCACGTGGAATAATAACTCCACCCCCGCCACCATAGATACGTATTTGAGGGGCACCTTTTTCGTTTAACAAATCTCGCATGTATTTAAAATATTCTACATGTCCACCTTGATAAGAAGAAATGGCAATGCCTTGTACGTCTTCTTGTATAGCAGCATCGACTACCTCCTCCACCGAACGGTTGTGACCCAGGTGGATCACCTCCGTCCCACTCGACTGGAGAATTCTTCTCATAATATTGATAGAGGCGTCATGACCGTCAAAGAGACTTGAAGCGGTTATGAACCGAACGTGATGCTTTGGCTTATAAATTTCTGTCGTATTCATCCTTTTCCCCCTGTTCTAAAGAAATACGGCGCAAGCACCATGTTTACCCAGCCCCAAATTGCGCTTGCCGATTAAAAGCTTGAAATCCTCCACTTTGACGGTATTTAGTGAAATTTACTTTATACCTGATAATAAAAACTCTGTCTGTAATTCAATGTATTCTTCCAATGTGTACAATTTTTTTAGGGCCCAACGCCTAAAACCCCACATTTGCCCCTGGACAAAGATGTTATGGGCAATTATGTTAACTTGTTTTTCTGACAAATTGATTTCTCCATTTTCAACACAATGAATAAGAAGTTCCTCAAACATTTCCACCATTTCAATCTCTCTTTTTAAAACATATGGAAGTGCATCCTTTGTAAGTGATTTTGTTTCTTGATACATAACGAGTACTTCCGCCTGCATTTCATCCATAACACGAAAGTAATTAGCAATCCCAAGGCGAAGGCCATTTAACGTTCCTTTTTTGGGGTCCAAATCCTTTTGAAGCCGTTCGCGAACATGGTCATAGATGCTGTCACAAACGAGATAAAGAATATCTTCCTTTGTGCGAATATATTCATATAAAGTGCCAATACTAAAGCCTGCTGCTCTGGCGATTTCCCTTGTCGTCGTCCGGTGAAATCCCTTTTCCTTAAAAAGGGTTACGGCCCCTTTAATCATTTGATTACGCCTTTTTTCCACGAGAAGTTCATCCTTAACAGAAGCCTTGATTTCCTGCTTTTTCATCATCACGATACCCTCTACTCTATTTTGTCAGCATTCTCGAAATAACGAGGCGCTGAATTTCCTGGGTTCCTTCATAAATTTGGGTGATTTTTGCATCGCGCATGAATCGTTCCACGGGATAATCTTTTGTATAGCCATAGCCTCCAAAGACTTGGACAGCTTCAGTTGTCACCTTCATAGCCGTATCGCCAGCAAATAGTTTTGACATGGCGGACTCTTTTCCGTAAGGCAGTCCATTGGATTCAAGCCATGCTGCTTGATAGGTTAATAGTCTTGCAGCTTCTATATTTGTTGCCATATCAGCTAGCTTAAAGCTAATTCCTTGTTGGGCAGCAATTGGCTTGCCAAATTGGCGACGTTCTTTTGCATATTCAACAGCCGCATCAAGTGCGCCTTGGGCAATTCCCACGGCCTGGGCAGCGATTCCGTTGCGCCCTCCATCAAGTGTTTGCATAGCAATTTTAAAGCCTTCTCCTTCAGCCCCTAATCGATTTTCAAGAGGAACCAAGCAATCTTCAAAAATAATTTCAGTGGTTGGCGACGAACGTATGCCTAGTTTCTTTTCTTTTTTTCCAACAGAAAAGCCTTGGAAGTCCTTTTCGATAATAAAAGCAGTTGTTCCTTTTTGTTTATTCGTTGGATCTGTTAGGGCAAAAACAATATAAATGTCTGCAACTCCACCGTTTGTAATAAAAATTTTCGCCCCATTTAAAATATAGTGGTCACCCTCAAGACGGGCTGTTGTGGTCATTCCGCCTGCATCTGAACCACTGCCTGGTTCTGTTAATCCATAGGCACCAATTTGTGTACCTTCTGCGATTGGGCGTAAATATTTTTGTTTCTGTTCTTCAGAGCCAAATTTAAAAAGCGGCCAGCCAGCAAGTGATGTGTGGGCTGATAGCATAACACCTGTGGAAGCACACACTCTTGAAAGCTCTTCTACAGCAATACAATAGGCTAGGTAATCACTACCGATTCCACCATATTCTTCTGGCCATGGAATACCTGTTATACCAAGCTCCGCCATTTGGTCAAAAATTTTCCGATCAAAGCGTTCTTCTTCGTCACGCTCTGCTGCAGTTGGGGCAACTTCATTTCTAGCAAAATCGCGGACCATTTTTCGAATCATTTCATGTTCTTCAGATAATTTAAAGTTCATTTTTTTAAATCCTCCTCATTTTTTATTGGGCTGGCCCCATGATTAGTTCGTGATTAGCTTACTAATTACAATTCGTTGAATTTCACTTGTTCCTTCATAGATCTCGGTTATTTTCGCATCACGGAAGTATCTTTCGACAGGATAGTCTTCCGTATAGCCGTAGCCACCAAAAACTTGAATTGCCTCGGTCGTTACTTCCACTGCTGTTCTCGATGCAAATAATTTAGCCATTGATGCTTCAAGACCACACTTCAAATCTTGGGACCTTAAATTTGCAGCCTGGTAGAGTAATAGTTTTGCAGCTTCCACATTTGTAGCCATATCAGCTAGTTTAAATCCGATACCTTGTTGACTAATGATTGGTCGACCAAATTGGTGGCGTTCTTTGGCGTAGGATGTTGCAGCTAGAAGGGCTGCTTCTGCTATTCCTAAGGCTTGAGCCGCAATTCCAATTCGTCCTACATCAAGATTTGCCATCGCAATTTTGAATCCTTCTCCCACGCTTCCAAGCAGATTTTCTGTAGGTACTTTCATATCCTGAAATGTAAGTTCAACCGTTCTTGAACCATGTAAACCCATTTTCTTTTCATCTTTACCAACAACAAATCCCGGTGTATTTTTTTCAACAATGAATGCAGATATGCCCTTGCTTCCTAATTGTGGATCTGTGGATGCAAAAACCAAATAGATATCAGCTTCCCCGCCATTGGTAATAAAGGTTTTCGAGCCATTGATGATATAATGATCACCATCTATAATCGCTCTCGATTTTAAACTGGCTGCATCAGACCCTGAACTGGCTTCTGTTAAGCAAAATGCCCCTAAATATTCACCTGAAGCTAACTTTGGCACATACTTTTGCTTCTGTGCTTCTGTTCCAAAATAGACAATCGGATTTGTACAAACGGATGTATGCACAGATAGGATAACCCCAACAGTAGCGCTAACTCTTGATAATTCATTAATTGCAATAATATAAGAGACGAAATCCATCTCCGCGCCGCCGTATTTTTCCGGGACGGGAATGCCCATTAGGCCAAGCTCTCCCATTTTGCGGAGGATCTCTCGCGGAAATTCACCTTTTTCCATATTCTCGATAAATGGAGCAATTTCATTGGTGGCAAAGTCGCGAACCATTTTCCTCATCATTTCTTGTTCTTCTGTAAATCTAAGATCCATCGTTATCCCCCCTGAACAATTTGAGGATCATCATTTAGCACAATTGAGCCGTTCCCCATTGCGGAACCCAACCCTAACTATATGTGTAAAATCCCCGACCCGTTTTCCGTCCGAGCCAACCTGCTTTTACATATTTCCGAAGCAACGGACATGGTCGGTATTTGTCATCGCCAAATCCCTCATGAAGGGTTTCCATAATATATAGGCATGTATCTAATCCAATAAAATCAGCTAATGTTAGCGGCCCCATCGGATGATTCATCCCAAGCTTCATCACTTCATCAATGGCCTCAATCGACGCAACCCCTTCAAAAAGGGTGTAAATAGCTTCATTGATCATTGGCATAAGAATACGGTTAGACACAAATCCTGGGAAATCATTCACTTCTACCGGAACCTTGCCCAATGTTTTCGTCATTTCTTCAATCGCAAAATAAACCTCGTCAGCTGTTGCCAAGCCACGAATCACTTCGACAAGTTTCATGACTGGAACTGGATTCATAAAATGCATACCAATTACCTTTTCAGGACGGTTCGTTGCCACAGCAACCTCAGTAATTGGCAGGGATGATGTATTACTAGCTAAAATCGTATGTGCTTGTGCAATTTGATCCAGTTGGGCAAAAATCTTTGCCTTAATGTCCATGTTCTCTACTGCCGCTTCGATCACGAGATCAACTTGACTAGCATCCTGTAGATCAGTTGAGGCCGTGATGCGACCCATTATTTCTTGCTTCTCCTCATCTGACATTCGGCCCTTTTCCACTTGCCTTGATAAATTTTTATTGATAACACCTAGTCCGCGCTCTACAAATTCAGGTTTAATGTCGTTCAAATAGACTTGATATCCCCCTTGGGCACAAACCTGAGCAATTCCAGAGCCCATTTGGCCCGCTCCTACAACCATTACCTTTTCAATATTCATCTTCAATTCCCCCCATTTCCTTCGTTCATCTATGTTCTTGGCACTTCAATCATGACTGCATCACCCTGTCCGCCGCCACTGCAAATGGCTGCAATTCCAACACCACCGCCACGCCGCTTCAATTCATGCATAAGGGTAATAATGATACGCGCTCCACTGGCCCCAATTGGGTGTCCTAATGCGACTGCACCGCCATTGACATTTACTTTTTCCGGATCAAGACGGGCAATTTTCTCACCTGCCAAGGCAACAACCGCAAATGCCTCATTAATTTCAAATAAATCAATATCTTCAAGCGTTTTTCCAGTCTTCCTCAACAATTCATTTATGACAAGTCCTGGTGTTTGCGGGAAATCCTTTGCTTCAACTGCAACACCGGCATGGGCAAGGATAACTGCCTCCGGTTTTCTTCCTTCTTTCAGTGCACGTTCCTCACTCATTAAGACAAGGGCAGCTGCGCCATCATTTATTCCTGGTGCATTACCAGCTGTGATCGTTCCATCTGAATTAAAAACAGGAGGAAGTTTCGCAAGCTTTTCAAGGGATGTATCTTTTCTTGGCGATTCATCATTCTCGACAACAACTGGTTCTCCTTTTCGTTGCGGAACAAATACAGGGACAATTTCTTCTGCAAATTTCCCACTTTCCATTGCGGCTATTACCCGTTGATGACTGCGATATGCCCATTGATCCTGGTCTTCACGACTGAATCCCATTTCTTGGGCTGTTGAATTTCCGTAAGTTCCCATATGAAGACCTGTAAAACTACATGTTAAGCCATCGTAAACCATTAAATCCTTTACAGAAGAGTCGCCCATCCTTAAGCCCCACCGGACGTTTGGAAGAATATATGGTGCGTTGCTCATTGATTCCATTCCTCCAGCAACAATCACTTCCTCATCACCGGCACGGATAATTTGATCTGCCAATGTGACACTGCGCATTCCTGAGGCACAGACTTTATTGATCGTTTCTGTTTTGACATTCCAAGGTAGGCCAGCGTTTCTTGCTGCTTGCCGAGATGGGATTTGACCTTGCCCACCCTGAAGGACAGTCCCAAGGATGACCTCCTGAACATCGCCCACTAAAACATCAGCCCGGATTAAAGCTTCCTTCACGGCAAAACCACCCAATTCTGAAGCGGTAAATGAGCTTAATCCTCCGCCTAATTTGCCAAATGGTGTTCTAACACCGCTTAAAATGACCGTTTTCCCCATCTAGACCCTCTCCTCTTCTTACCTTTTTAAAAAAGTATTTTATTAAAATTTAAGAAGCAACCGTCTTCGTTTCACCGCAAACTGATTTTTCAAGCAGCTCGGCTATATCTAAGGTTTGAACGGTTTCCTCAACTTCTTTGGCTTTTGTTCCATCCGATAGCATAGTTAAGCAGTACGGACATGCCGAGCTTATCACTGTTGGTTTTACTTCCAGAGCCTGTTCTGTTCTTGCTTCGTTAATACGCTCCCCTGTATCTTCTTCCACCCACATTAAGCCACCACCAGCACCGCAGCACATCGCGTTTTCTCTGCTTCTTTCCATTTCCACAAGCTTTACTCCAGGAATAGCTTTTAAAACATCTCTTGGTTGTTCATAGACATTGTTATAACGACCTAAATAACAGGAATCGTGGTAGGTAATCGTTTCATTGACTTCATATTTTGGTACAAGCCTTCCCTCTTTCACAAGACGCGCCAACACCTCTGTATGGTGATAAACCTCAGCCTTCAAACCAAAATCAGGGTATTCATTTTTGAATGTATTGTAGGCATGCGGATCAATAGCGACAATTTTCTTTACACCGCTTTTTTCCATTTCCTCAATATTTTTCGTTGCGAGCTCCTGGAAAAGAAACTCATTTCCAAGGCGACGTGCTGTGTCGCCAGAGTTTTTTTCCTTATTGCCAAGGATGGCAAATTTCACGCCTGCTTCGTTTAACAGCTTGGCAAACGATAGGGCAATCTTTTGGCTACGGTTATCGTAGGACCCCATCGATCCTACCCAGAAAAGATATTCAAACTCTTCCCCTGACTTACTCAGTTCTTTTACAGTTGGTACGACTACATCCGTGCGGGCATCACGCCATTCCTCTCGGGCCTTTCTGTTTAAACCCCATGGGTTGCCTTGGCGTTCAATATTTTGCATTGCCTTCTGTGCATCTGGTTTTATTTTCCCTTCCGTCATCACAAGGTAGCGCCGTAAATCAATAATTTTTTCTACATGCTCATTCATTACCGGACATTGGTCCTCACAATTTCTGCAGGTCGTACAAGCCCATATCTCTTCTTCCGTAATGACATCACCAATAAGACTTGGATCATAAATTAATGATGCAGCAGATTCTTCTGCACCAAGTCCGCCTGCCGCAATTGCCAGTTGATTGCCTTTTGTATGAGTAAAAGCAAGTTTTGGAACCCATGGTTGCTTGGATGTAACAGTGGCACCATAATTGGTCAAATGGTCGCGAAGCTTGACGATTAAATCCATTGGTGACAGCATTTTTCCAGTCCCAGTTGCAGGACATACATCGGTACAGCGTCCACATTCTACACAGGCATATAGATCAACTAATTGAAGCTCAGTAAAATCAGTAATTTTTCCAACCCCGAATGTTTCCTGTGATTCATCTTCAAAATCAATTTTCTTAAGCTTTCCTGGCACATCTAAGCTATTAAAATAAACATTAGCTGGTCCAGCAATCAAATGCGCATGCTTAGACTGTGGCACATACACTAAGAAAGATAGTAAGAACAACAAGTGCAGCCACCATGCTACATAAAAGATCGCGATTGATGCTGTCTTTCCAATCCCAGATAAGACAATTGCTATTAATGATGCAACAGGTTCTGACCATGTTGGATCTTCACCATGCCAGATGATTCCCATTCCATTTCCAAGAAGGACAGAAATCATTAAACCTCCGATAAACAGCAAGACAAGACCTGATTTAAAATTCCTTTTTAAGCGGACAAGTTTCTCGATATAGCGGCGATAAAATGCCCAAATTACGGCCACTAAAATAACAAGCGAGACCATTTCTTGAAAGAAAGTAAAGCCCGAGTACAGTGGACCGAGCGGTAGGTGTGCGCCTGGCTTTAACCCCTTCCAAATAAAATCAATCGCCCCAAACTGAACGAGAAGGAAACCGTAAAAAAACATGACATGTATTGCGCCACTTTTTTTATCCTTTAAAAGTTTTTTCTGTCCAAACACATTAATCCAAATTTTCTCGAGTCGTTTTTTAACGTCGTTATCAAACTCAGATTTCTTTCCTAATTTAATGAAATCAATCCGTGTTTTAACAACATAGACGAATAAACTAATTGCGTAAGCGGTTACAATTGTAAACGCAACAAAATTTGCCCATAATAACCCCGTCATTTAAAGCGCCCCTTCCCCTTAAATTGTTGATTCCAGACTAGTTTGGAGAAAATTTAAAAACTACCAAATTTTCAGAATATAAATATATCTTATAATATGAATGAGCGTTCAGTCAATAACCTTTATATAACTTCGTGAACTAATAGTTTCTCTACTTCTGGTAAACCTAATATATATGTCTTGAAAAGGGTCAGAACCTCGCAAAAATGAACAACTGATAAAGAAAACTTGCTGATTTGAGTGTTGATTATTTTTCAACGATAGGTACTTACATTAGCACGTTAGCTAAGATAAACCTTCACTAAAATTACGTGAGATTTTTTATCACTTACACCACCTGTAAATTTGGTTTTTTGAATGAATTGTATTTTAAAGTGAACATCATGTAGGTTTTATAGGAGATGATCCGAATGACATTCACAGCTATTTTCGCCATTTTACTACTCATTATTATTTGGCTTATATTTGATTTTCAGTTGGGAAGGAAAAGGCATCTTTCGATCTTGGAAAAAAATGAATCTGCTATCCTTTATGGTGACTTTGATATTTTTCCGCATGGTAAAGAATTATTTGCTGATTACTTTCAAGAATTGAAAAAGGCTAAAAAACATATTCACGTGCTATTTTACATTCTGAAAGATGATGAAATCAGCCATAAGTTTTTACATATTTTAGAGGAAAAAGCAAGGGAAGGGGTCGAGGTTCGACTTATCCTCGATAGGCTCGGTAGCTTCAAAGTGACGAAAAAGGCTATCAAGTCCTTACGGGAAGCAGGGGGCCAATTTGCATTCAGCAATCAAATCAAATTCCCCTTTCTTTTTTATTCCATCCAGGTACGAAATCACCGTAAAATATCAATCATAGATGGGGTAATTGGTTATCTTGGCGGATTTAATATTGGTAAGGAATATATCGATCTTGATCAAAAGCTAAGCCCTTGGCGCGATTATCATTTAAAAATAACTGGAGAGTCTGTCCCCTTTTTGCAGCATACATTTTTAAATGAATGGAAGGAGTATGCTGAAGTCGATGTAAACAGCTCTTTGTATTTTCCTGAGCAACAACTAAAAGGTACTGTTCCCCATCAATTTTTGGCAACTGAAGGGGCATTTCTTGAGGATTCATTTATTAGACTAATCCAAATGGCCAAGGAGTCGATCATAATTGGAACACCGTATTTTATTCCAAGTAAAATCATTTTTGACAATTTAATCAGTGCAGCAAATAGAGGAGTCATTGTTAATATTATTGTCCCTTACACTGCCGACCATATCCTTGTCCAGGAAGCATCTTTCCGCTACTTACGAAAGCTTCTTAAGGTAGGAGCAAACATTTATCAATTTAAAAATGGCTTTTACCATGCAAAAACGCTCACCATCGACAATCAAATTTGTGATATTGGTACGGCTAATTTTGATAAAAGAAGCCTATTTTTAAACAAAGAAATCAATTGTTATATTTACAACTCTGAATTTACGGAAAGATTAATGGGCATTATTCACAAGGATATGCTTGAATCAGAGCCCCTTACATTAAAAGATCTTACTAAGAGGAATTTTTTTCGTTCAGTTAAAGAACGCATTGCAGAAGTGGTTTCATTTTTTTTATAAGGCTCTTTTCTTAAACTTTGTTGCTAGTTGAAACTAAATTAGAATGGGATTCCAGTTTACCGATGAAAACCGTAGGAAGTTTTTAAGAAAAGAGCACGATACTATTGTTATTTCGGGTTTTTAGACTAGGTACGAAAAACAACAATCTATGCGAAAACAGCCTTTTATAAAGAAAACTGGGCGATGATTAGGCGTAGTTGCACTTATGCGCTAGAGAATTTATCGATATAAATTCTCTAGCTAAAAAAAGAAAGGAGCATTCCGATGAAAATTCGTTTCGGTTATGTTGCGCAATCGATTAGTTTATGGGATGCGTCCCCCTCCAAAACGATCACTTGGACACGTTATCAACAATTAAGCGAAAAAGAAAAAAGGGAAAAGTTACTGCAGATAACCATGCAAAATCTAGACCATTCACTTCGAATGCTCTATTTCAATATCGCCCACGAGATAGAACTCTATCGATTTTCAAGCTCCATCGTCCCGCTAGCGACACACCCTAATGTTCGCTGGGACTTTATCACTCCGTTTCGAGAAAAATGGCATGAAATCGGAGAATTGGTGAAAAAGAAACAGCTTCGAATTAGCTTTCACCCTAACCAATTTACTTTGTTTACCTCTAATAAATCGGAGATAACAAAAAACGCAGTAACCGATATGGAATACCACTATCAAATGTTGGAGGCAATGGGCCTTCAACATGATGGTCTAATAAATATTCATATTGGTGGTGCCTACGGTGAAAAAAAGAAGACAATCGCTCGATTTCATCATAATCTTCAGACATTGCCTACTTATGTTAAGAAAGTGATGACATTAGAAAATGATGATAAAACATATAATGCGGAAGAAACATTGAGTGCATGTATCGAGGAAAATATACCATTTATTTTTGATTACCATCACCACATGGCCAACCGATGTGAAAAACCACTCGAAGAATTAATACCTCTTAGTTTTGAAACATGGAAAGGTTTTGCTCAGCCCCCGAAAATCCATATCTCCTCACCTAAATCAGATAAGGAATTCCGCTCCCACGCTGATTTTGTTGATCTTGACTTTATCTTACCTTTTGTCAAACTCCTTCAAGAATTAAAGCATGACGTTGATTTCATGATTGAGGCAAAGGCAAAAGATCAGGCAATGTTAAAATTAATTGCGGATATTAGTAAAATTAGAGGGATCAAGCGAATTAGTGGCGGGTGTATTGAACTAAAATAAATGCGTGGCAGGTTCCTATTTTAGACGGAAATAATCAAAGTTGAGAAATAATTTTTGTTGTGGAAAAAGGAAAAAGAGTCCCAAAAGACTCTTTTCTTACTAATCAGAATTTATATCCATAAATTCTGCTAGCGCATAAGGGCAACTACGCTAATCGCCCTTAGGGGCTCACCAATCGGCGTGTTTCCTTTATTCCTCAATTAAATTCAGTACAGGCACATCACGCTCATTATCAGGATCTTTTCTTGAATAGATCCTGGCCATTTTCGAAGTTTCCTCAACATTTTGGATAATAACTGGAACACCCTCATAGGTTACATTGATAATTTCAGGAGACTCTAGTATTTCCTTTGCTCTGCCAACATTCATTCTGTCCACTCCTCAATTATATCTCTATTTTAAATTAACCACTGCACCCTTTTTTATACTGATTTTACACATATGAAGATGCCCTTTTTAGAACAAATAGTTCCGATAACGTGGAGAAAAATAACAGTATAAATGGCATATGATTTGGTTATGTAAATAAGGTTTTAAATAGCATACAAAAAAGGGATTTCGGGTTCATCGCCTTTATGAAGAAGGTATCTCCGGTTTTACCCGCGGGGTTTTACAATTTACTCGCGAGTTTTTCTGTTTTACCCGCGGATAACAAGGATTTACCCGCCAACCCCATACAATCCCTTGTATTTTTCAGCTAAAACGACGGGCTGAGGCCTGGCGAGGTAATTAATTTTTTAATTTTTCCAAAATTTAGGTTTATTTGTATGCATGCAGTACAACTTACAGCTACTTTTCTTAAGATCTTACCCAGTTACCCGCCGAGTTTGTCACTTTACCCGCGGGATTTTACTATTTACCCGCGAGCTTTACAGTTTTACCCGCGGATAACAAGGATTTACCCGCCAACTCATTACAAGTACCTTCAAAATAAATTCCACCACTCTCAGTCCAAATAAAAAACCCCTTCTCCAGAAGAAAAGGGGCCACATCCATTTACATTTTTTCCGGAGCTGAAACGCCGATCAAAGCAAATGCATTTTTTAATGTAATCTGCACTGTTTTTATTAGAGCGAGACGTGCCTTTGTCCGCTCAAGATTATCACTGTCGAGCACCTTTTCCGCATTGTAGAAGCTATGGAAAGTGGATGCTAATTCAAAAATATAGTTGGTGATGCGGTGCGGCATTCTCTTCTGAGCTGCTTCACTAACCACTTGTGGGAATTCTCCAAGTTTTTTCAATAAGTCTACTTCTTTTTCTGCTTGGATTAATGCAAAGTCTGCATTTGAATCGATTTGAATTCCTTGTTCCACGCCTTGACGCAAAATGCTTGAAATACGTGCATGGGCATATTGCGCATAAAAAACAGGATTTTCATTTGACTCGGAAACAGCTAGATCCAAATCAAAGTCCATATGTGTATCGGAGCTTCTCATCGCGAAGAAGTACCGAACGGCATCGAGGCCGACCTCATCAACGAGGTCACGCATGGTTACAGCCTTTCCCGTCCGTTTGCTCATCTTCATCTTTTCGCCGTCCTTATATAGATGAACAAGCTGAATAATTTCCACCTCAAGAGCATCGCGGTCATAACCTAGGGCCTGAATAGCTGCTTTCATCCGAGGGATATAGCCATGATGGTCTGCACCCCAAATATTAATTAGCTTTTCAAAGCCGCGATCAAGCTTATCCTTATGATAGGCAATATCTGGTGTTAAGTACGTATAGGAACCGTCATTCTTGATTAGCACCCGGTCTTTATCATCACCGAATTCAGTAGAGCGAAGCCATGTTGCGCCCTCTTCCTCAAAAATATACCCGGTCTTACGCAATGCAATTAAAGCCTCGTCAATTTTTCCGTTTTGATAAAGAGATGTTTCAGAAAACCACACATCAAAGCCAACCCGGAAATCCTCAAGATCTTTTTTCAACTTGGCCATTTCAATCTTTAAGCTGTATTCACGGAAAAAGTCAAACCGTTCTTTTTCATCAGCTTTCACGTATTGATCGCCAAATTCTTCTGCTAATTTTTTCCCAATCCCAATAATATCAGCACCATGATAGCCAGATTCAGGCATTTCCTTTTCAAGTCCAAGTGCCTGGAAATAGCGCGCTTCAACGGAAACTGCTAGATTGTTAATCTGGTTGCCAGCGTCGTTGATATAATACTCACGTGATACATCATAGCCTGCTTTTGCTAGTACGTTGCAGAGCGAGTCCCCGACAGCCGCACCGCGGGCATGTCCAAGGTGCAGATCACCCGTTGGGTTTGCTGAAACAAACTCAACCTGTATTTTTTGGTGATTCCCAACGCTTGTTTCCCCGTATTTTTCACCAGCCTCCAAAATGCTTGGAATCAAATCAGGTAAATAGCTGTTATTCATATAGAAATTGATGAATCCAGGTCCAGCCAACTCTATTTTTTCAATGGATGCCTTTGAAAGATCAAAATGGGCAATCAATTCCTCAGCTATCAGACGTGGTGCTTTTTTGGCAACACGTGTTAGTTGCATGGCCATATTTGTCGAATAATCACCGAATGCCTTTTCCTTAGGAATTTCCAATATGACATCTGGAATTTGATCTTCTGATGCAAGATTTGCCTTTATGACTGCTGCTTTTATTTCTTGTTTTAATTTACTTTGCACCTGTTCAACTATGTTCATTGTCTTCCTCCTTAAACGTGATTTCTAAATGGTATGTCCCTGCTGGATTTCCCTGCATAAAAAAATCATAAAGTAAGTCTATGTAGCCTTCGCCGCTTTTGGCATTGTAGGAATGTTCAATTTTTTTCGCAACGGCTGCCGTTTCAAATTTCCCAAATGGCAACTCATAACTACCTTGCAACTCTTTATTCAGACTGAACGGCATTCTCATTTTAACAGCGCCACTTCGCAAAATGAGCGCTTCCGCTTCTGCCAACTTCACAATTGTCCGGATGCTACCTTCTGCTGCTTCTTCCTCGTACTGTAGGAAGGAAGCAATGTCTTTTTGATAAAAACGGCCAGATGCACTTGATTCTATAACATCCTTGCCTTTATCTTGAAAAATAGTCGTTTTTACGTTGATTTTCACAGGCATTTCAGAGGTGCACTCCTTTTGGTCTTTATTATACCGCATTCGGGTGACAATTCAAAAGAAGCCTGACCCTTAAGCGGGACAGGCACCTTAAGAATTTATTTAACCCAACCAAGAAGCATTTCACGAATTAACTTGCTGGCTGTGTTTGCTGTTTGTTCTGATGGATCATAAATCGGTGCTACTTCGACGAGATCTGCTCCGACAACTAAAACATCCGATTGAGCAATTTCATGAATAGAAGCTAATAATTCCCTTGAGGTAATTCCACCACAATCAACCGTTCCAGTTCCAGGTGCATGTGCTGGGTCAAGCACATCTATATCAATCGTTACATAGACAGGACGGCCTGCAAGCTTTGGTAAAATTTCTTTCAAAGGCTGATGGACTTCAAATTTAGAAATATGCATTCCGACTTCTTTTGCCCAATCGAATTCTTCTTTCATTCCTGAGCGAATTCCAAAAGAGAAGACATTCTTTGGCCCGATATGCTCAGCAATTTTACGAATTGGGGTTGAATGGGATAATGGCTCCCCTTCATAATCCTCGCGCAAATCGGTGTGAGCATCCATATGGATGATCGCTAAATCTGGGTATTTTTTAAAAACAGCTTTCATAACAGGCCATGAGACGAGATGTTCGCCGCCCATGCCGAGAGGGAATTTCCCAGCGTCCAACACTTTGTCAACAAACTCTTCAATCATGTCAATACTTCTTTGCGGATTTCCAAATGGAAGCGGAATATCGCCAGCATCGTAGTATTTAACATCCTCAAGTTCACGATCTAAATAAACACTGTATTCTTCAAGACCAATGGAAACTTCGCGAATCCTTGTCGGACCAAACCGAGATCCTGGTCGATAACTAACTGTCCAATCCATCGGCATTCCATATAACACAGCTTGGCTTTCCTCGAAGTTTGGATGACTCTTTATAAACACATTGCCTGAATATGCTTCATCAAAACGCATTTGCATGCCTCACTTTCTGGGGTACTGTCCCCTTACAGGTTTAACGCATTAACTTGTCGGGGGGCCTGACCCCCGACACAACAATACGTTACTTCACTAAATCCCCAACAAATTTTGGCAACACAAAAGCAGCTTTGTGTAGTTCTTTTGTATAGTATTTTGTTTCAATTTCATGGAAGCGATCTTCGCTCACTTCTAATGGATCGTATTTTTTTGATCCAAGTGTAAATGCCCATAGGCCACTTGGGTATGTTGGTATATTTGCCACGTAAAGGCGTGTAATTGGGAAAATTTCCTTCACGTCTTTTTGAACATTACGGATTAAATCTGCTTTAAACCATGGATTATCAGACTGTGCCACGAAAATACCATCTTCCTTCAATGCTTTGGAGATTCCTGCATAGAAGCCTTTTGTGAAAAGGTTTACAGCTGGGCCAACAGGTTCAGTTGAATCCACCATGATAACGTCATATTCATTTTCACTTTCAGCAATGTGCATGAAACCGTCGCCCACTTTAACATCAACACGTGGATCATCTAATTTTCCTGCAATTTCTGGAAGAAACTTTTTAGAGTACTCAATAACTTTCCCATCAATATCAACAAGTGTTGCTTTTTTCACGCTTGGGTGTTTTAACACTTCGCGAATTACTCCACCGTCACCGCCGCCAACAACTAAAATGTTTTCTGGATTTGGATGGGTAAATAGTGGGATATGCGCGACCATTTCATGGTAAACAAATTCATCTCTAACAGATGTCATGACCATATCGTCTAGTAACAGCATGTTGCCCCATTCTTCTGTCTCTACCATATCAAGCTTTTGAAATTCTGTTTGCTCTGTATGTAAAGTCTTATTCACTCTCATTGTAATTCCAAAGTCTTTTGTCTGTTTTTCCGTAAACCAAATACTCATATTTTAATCTTCCTTTCAATCACGATTCATTTGTCTGTCTATTATAGACTACCCCAATTAAATACAAACATGAGAAAAAGTATAGAGGAATCTAGCAAAATTTCAAGAAAAATTTTCATTTTTCATAGACAAATGTTTAAAACACTCTTATTTTTTTCATACTGTTACTATAGATAAATTTACCAATTGGAAATATGTGAGGTGATAACCATGGAAATCATGACTGATCAAGGGTTCCGAAAAACAATAAAATACTTGCGTGCGATTTTGATCATCAGTTTGATAGGCATGATTTGTATGCTTATTCTTCTGCTAGGCATTCTTGCCTATGCTAAAATTTTAGGCGCGCCTCCGCTTGCTGTTCCACAATCTACATTATACCTTTCTGACAATGGAACTGTAATGGGAGAGAGCAATAATGGGCAAAAGCGCTATTGGATTCCATTGAAGAGTATTTCACCAGATTTAATCAACGCGACCATTTCGATTGAGGATAAAAACTTTTTTCATCACCACGGTTTTGACTATAAACGGATTGCTGGTGCAGCACTTGCAGATGTATGGGCGTTTGATAAGGTGCAGGGCGCGAGCACCATCACTCAGCAATATGCTCGAAATCTGTTTCTAGTTTACGATAAAACATGGGAACGAAAAATACTTGAGGCCTTCTATACGATCCGTCTTGAAATGAACTATCCCAAAAAGGATATCCTTGAAGGTTATTTAAATACCATTTATTACGGAAATGGTGCCTACGGGGTTCAGGCAGCAAGCCTCTATTATTTTGGAAAGAATGCATCAGAATTATCCCTTGCAGAAGCTTCCATGCTAGCTGGAATCCCCAAGGGTCCCGGAATATACTCGCCACTAGCTTCTATAAAAAATGCAAAGAGGCGTCAAGAAATTATTTTGCAGACTATGACAAAGAACAATTATATTGATAAAAAAACAGCCAAAGCAGCAGCCCAAAAACCTCTTACCTTTATCGGTAAGTACCCCAACCAGCATATTAGTATTGCACCCTATTTTCAGGATGCAGTAAAAAATGCGCTACGGAATCAATTGCATTTAGACGATCGGACGATTGCGCTTGGCGGTTTAAAAGTATTTACAACGCTCAATTTGAAACAACAGAAGGCAGCTGAAAACCAAATAAAAGAATACGTTTCAAGCGGATCTGATATACAGGTTGGTTTAGTAGCAATGGATCCCGAAACAGGGCATGTTAAAGCAATGGTTGGTGGGAGAGACTATATGAAGAGTCCCTTTAACCGGGCTGTTCAAGCAGTACGGCAACCAGGTTCTACAATGAAACCCATTCTTTATTATGCTGCCCTTGGGCAAGGTTTTACACCTTCAACTACGATGAGGAGTGAGTTTACAACTTTTAAATTTGATAACGGCGGCAATTATACGCCACATAACTTTAATAACAGGTATGCTGACGGGGAAATCCCAATGGCACAGGCATTAGCTTTATCTGATAATATCTTTGCGGTGAAAACTCATTTATTTTTAGGGGAAGAAACATTAATTCAAATGGCAAAAAGGTTTGGCATCTCAACCAAAATGGCTAAGGTTCCTTCACTTGCACTTGGCTCTTCGGGGGTGCGCGTCATCGATATGGCCAATGCGTACAGCATGTTTGCTAATGGTGGAGAAAAAGTTACCCCAACGCTCATTACAAAAGTTGAAGATTATAATGGAAAAGTCATTTATGAAAAAAAAGAGAGCCATGAACAGGCTCTTGATCCTGCCAAGGCGTTTGTCATGACAAAAATGATGACAGGTATTTTTGATACGAGACTAAATGGTTATGCTAGTGTCACTGGAAGTACCATTAAAAAGGTTCTTACCCGTCCATATGCAGGGAAATCAGGTTCTACCGAGACAGATAGCTGGATGATCGGCTTTGCACCGCAGCTTGTAACAGCCGTCTGGGCTGGTTATGATAAAGGAAAACCGATCGATCTTGTTGCTGAAAAAAGTTACGCCAAAAATATCTGGGCCCACTTTATGGAGGAAGCCTTAAAAGACGAACCCGTCAAGGAATTCAAAGCTCCAAAAGAAGGGGTTATTGGTGTTTATGTCAACCCAGCAAACGGCAAACTCGCAACAAGCGATTGTCCGGTCCGTAGATTAACGTATTTCGTATCAGGAACAGAGCCTACAGAGTATTGCACAGATCATTTGCAAAACCCAGATTTTAATCAGACAAAAAAAGGGGTAAAAGAAAGTGTCCCATGGTATAAGAAACTTTTCCATTGGGGGAATTAGAAAAGCACAAGTGGCCCCCTAGCACCTCTGGTCACCTGCGCCTTAACAGTAGAAAAGCTCCGGGGGTATCCCCGGAGCTTTTCCTGTCCTAGTTTCACGTGTATTCACGATATATTTAGTTTACTTTTTTTATAAAGAAAGTGCAAGAGTCCTTGATTTTGACACTATAAAGAAAACTCGCCGATTGGCGAGCCCCTAAGGGCGATGACAGAGGGGTAGTTGCACTTATGCGATTTGAGTGCAGATTATTTATCAACGATAGTTACTCACTTTAGTGCGTTAACAAAGATAAACTTTCTTATAAGCTAAAAAAACCAAAAACAATCCTCACTTACAAGGTTTTTAAACTGACAATCCATTCTTCAATTCTTCCAAGGAATTATCCCATAGCTCCTTGTTATGTGACGCAAGAAAGTCTGCCAAAATCCTTTTTGATTTAGGATCCATGTGGCCCACAATAATTTGCCGTTTAAGCGATCTATCCATACGGTTGACATGTTCTGGAAGCAGTTTATAACCACGGCGAATTTCACGATCGATGGTCATTTCACAGGCGGTAACTCCAGCATAATATGGGCCATCGACATTTCGGTCAATTGTCACCCAGACAAGCCAGTATGGTTTGCCGTTTGGCACGTCCTCTTTCGACGTAAGGAATTTAATTCCCTTCTCAACAACACTTCGGGCATGCATTGCGCCTATGTCAATGACTGCATCACCAGCCTCTACATCAATAATAACTGGGGATATGTTATCAAGGCTCATTACACCTTTTCCAAAACCTTTATGGCTGTCAGTCGGGTCACTTTTTATAATATTAAAGCCAATCTTTTTCTTTTCATTCATTCGTATGTAATCCTCCTTAACCTACATAAATAGTTGATAAAAGAACTGATTCATTCCGGTTAACACTGATGGGACAATATAATTAAAAATGGGCTGAATCGTAAATTGGCTAAGAGGGGTAATAACCAGAATAAGAAAGATTAATGAGCCATAGGTTTCGACTTGAGTCATTTTTGCTTTTAGATTCCTTGGTGCCAAATCCTCGACAATTCGATATCCATCCAATGGAGGGAAAGGCAGCAGGTTAAAAATAAACAAAACAATATTAAGCTGAATAAACAAATCTAGGAATTCTGCCACATTTACAGGAATGCTAGCAACGGTAGCCGCCTTGTTTATACTGAACCAGATAACAAAGCCAAGCGAGGCTAGTATTAAATTACTTAGCGGTCCTGCAACTGATACAAGCACACCGGCTATACGTGGTTTTTTAAAATAGTTGCTATTAACAGGTACTGGTCGTGCCCATCCGAACCCAGCAATGAAAATTAATAATGTGCCAATTGGATCTAGATGCTGGAATGGATTTAATGTGAGCCGGCCTTGTTTTTTAGCTGTTGGATCCCCAAATTTATAAGCAACATACGCATGGGAAAACTCATGAAAGGTAAAAGCAACCATCAATGTTATGGCTACATAGGGAATATCACGCAATGGGTAGGCAAGAAAACGGTCCATACTTTTTTCTCCTTCCTTTTAGCATACTTGGAAGCTATTTTGGATTTAGTATACATGATACTAACTATACATTCAAAATGATATTTCTTTTAAAGCAATTCGATTCTTGCACTTTTTTAAAATATATGAAAAACTACTATCAGATATGAAAAAAGGAGGACAAGACCATGCCATACGTTACAGTAAAAATGCTTGCAGGACGCACAGAGGATCAGAAGAAGGCCCTTGTAGAAAAAGTAACAGATGCTGTTAGTGAAACAACTGGTGCACCGAAGGAAAACGTCGTTGTATTTATCGAAGAAATGACAAAGAATCATTATGGAGTTGCTGGAAAAAGAATGAGCGATCAATAATCCCCACATTCTTATGTCTTCATAGTCCTGAAGCCTCTTCGGCGCTTTAGCAAAGGGCACTGAAAAAGTTCCCTTCAATGTAAAGTTCTTTTAAATTTGTCTGTTGATTTCCGCTCCAGGTACTCGCTTTCCGCGGGCGGTTCGGGGAGCCTCCTGATATGAACGAAACTGTCAAGGCCCCCACTCCACAATAGGTTTTGCTTTGTTTTTGGGTACTCTTAAGAAGAGAAGCTATTTTCGGCTTCTTGTCTTAGTAGGGTATTTAGCCATTCTGGCTAGAATAGCTCCTTCTTTAGCTTACTGACCACTTCTCACCTCTTGGAATAGCTGTCAAGTGCTCTTCTTGACAGCTATTCCAAGAGGTGAGACACTTTTTTAGCTAAAGATGAAATGATCCTTCCTCCTTTTTCTTTTTTTTGAATAGAAGGTAAGAACACGGCACGAAGGCAAAAATCTCTACAGCGGTTAGCGCTCTGATATTCGTGGGTTTTCACATTTTATCTTTCCGTATAAAGGACTTTTCCACTAACTCGGGACGTGCGTTAATCTATTTAGATATAGCACAGAGGAGGCACGTGGATTTTCCTTTCCGGTTTTTCTCTTTGCCTTCGAGCCCTATTCTCATTTTTCTATTTATACATCTATCTTGCTTTGAGGAACACGTAACCTTTTAAGCTTGAGGTATATCTTCTACTTCTTGCATCACTGCCCAAATAAAACCTGCCAATTCTCGCGCTACTGCTGTAATGGCTTTACCGCTTTCTTTCCCTCTTGATAATAAGCGGAAATACTTCTTGTGGAGTCGGTTCTGTGCTTTCCACGATATTGCCTGAATCGTTGGTGATTGCCCACTTTGCCGTCTTTGTAGTTCTCCTTTAACAGAGGGTTGATACCGATAACTCCAGGCAGACTCTACCAATAAACGCCGTACGTGTCGATTACCTGTTTTGGTTATTTCTCCTTGTCTCCTTTTTTCACCACTCGAATACTCGCTAGGGATTAAACCAACATAAGCCATGAATTGCCTCGGTGTAGTAAAACGTTTAAAAGAACCGATTTCTGCTACAATACTTGTCGCTGTAATAAGAGCTACTCCTCTTAATGATTGGAGTGCTTGAATTTTTTTGGCATGGACACCTTTACTCGCTAAAATTTTAATTTCTTCTTCTAACCTTAGAATACGTTGTGCTAACTCTTTGAGTTGGTGGTAGTATTCCTGGAAAGTTACTTGTAGAGAAGGGTTTTCAAATTTTAAAGTGTCCAGCCATCTGAAATATTTGATTGTCCACTTATTTACTCCAGTAGGAGGTTTAATATCATTACGCAGTAAAAATTTACTTAATCGGTGTTTCCCTCTCAGTTCGTCTTCTTTGGCATCTTCTCTACACCTAACAAGATCCCGCAGAGCCTCATCCTCTGGAGTTGGTACATAAATTGGAGTCAACTCTCCAGCCCGATATAAATGAGCTAAGCGAACAGAGTCCCTGCGATCCGTTTTAATACGTTCTCCAGGTCTTTTAGGAATAAGAGACGGGGCAATCACCGAGCAGTGAATCCCTAGTGTGATAAATAGTCGGTACAATGGATATCCTGTCGGACCAGCTTCATAACACACTCGCAGAGATTCCGGGCTGCCCAATTTTTTCATTAATTTCCTCACTTCTTCTGGTGTATGAGGAATCATTCCATGGTATCTAGGCTCCCCTCGGCCCTCATCGGCAATAGCGACTGCAATTTTTTCCTTTGATACGTCTAAACCTACATATTTTATGGTATCCTTCATAATGACTAGCTCCTTCCGTAATGTAGCTCTGATTTGGTTTTTTGTTTTTCATCAGTAAACATTCTAACCAAATTAACCTACGAATTTACGAGTAAGGAGCTAGTTTCGTTCATGATAACTCGGCGCTTTTGCGCCTGTGGGGTCTCCCCAGCACCGTACTCCCGCAGGAGTCGAGCACCTTCCGCTCCAATCAACAGAGTGTCAAAAATCAAAAACGGGCTTTAATATTGTCCATGTGAAAAGGTATAATACCTCAATACCTGAGGGAACTATACCTTTTTTGTTGTGTCGTTCTAAAAAACTGAGAAAAGCTGTATATCAGATAAATGAATCACAAAAAATAAGTTTCCTGCTAAAAACACAACGGATGTTTTGGAGAATGAATTCGCCTATTATCAAGATCCTATTGACATGATTGAAAAAGAATAAACTTTCTTCCAGGGCGAAATAGGCTCATTTCGTTACGGCAATCCTGTTTTGATTCTTCTAAAGGGTTAAAATAGAGGATTTCGGGAATCATTGGTGGTCTTTTCTACTTGAGTTGATTAGAGCGGAGGGCACTTGACTCCTGCGGGATTAGAGGGAATGGGAGACCCCACAGGCGGTACGCCGAGGAGGCTCCCATCCCTCCCCGCGGAAAGCAAGTGCCCAGAGCGGAAATCAACGGGCAAAGTTATGGTCTAAAAACAATCATTTATACTAAAAGAAACTTTTAAAAAATTTGGGGAGACCCTGTAGTAGCGAAGTCCCAGGAGCGTCAATCAACAGACATGTTGGAAAGTTAATATATACCAATATCATTATAATAAATTAACGCGGTGAATTCTTAGATAAATTGAAAAAATAAAAAGCTATCGAAAGGTTATCGACAGCCTGGAAGCTAAGCCCTTCATTGGAGCTTAGCTTTTTGTTTGATTGTTTCAATGTATTGATAAGCTTCATCAATTTCATCTTCCGTATAGTGCTGACTGCTTTTTAAAGTATATATTTTATGGGATACTTCCACTTTTGGAAGGTTATCAAAATATAAAACAGTCGAAACCAACTCCAAAAATCTAGCATTTTTGGAATTCATGTCCAAAAGACACTCTTGCAAAAAAGGCATATCGATTTCATTTAGGCTTAGAAATTCCCTTCCAGAGTCCGTTAATGTGTAGCGATATTGGAAATATCCACCCTTTTTTTCCTTCACTTCATTTAAAAAATTCATATTGCAAAGCTCTTCCACCCTTAAAGTCAATTCCTCTGAATATGGACCGTAAAAGTGAAACTGGAATCTCTCTTGAAAAGGGAAGGAAATTTTCTTAGCGATATAAATCATCTTTTGTAGCCGCTTCCGTCCAATAATTTCTCCAGAAACCAAAATAGCATTCATCAGTTTGGCATGATCATTTAACAATGGATTTTCATCTCCTACTCCGATTAAACCAATATCTCTTATATTTCTAAAAGGGCCATTATTTGTTTTTTCGTATTCTTTTTAGTTGTCACATCTTGAATCAGATCCAGAGGGAAGTAAAGCTTATGATCTGTTCTTCTCTTTCCTGAGATAGCCTCGACAATCTCTGACTCTCGAGAAAGTTCCTTTAAATCTCCATTTTTCATCAACAAATGAATCGGGAGTCTCTCTCCTTCTTCACCTGGGCGATAGAAATCATATGGCAAATCAGAAGATGAATCGACAACTAAATAGTATTCCGGATCGATATTTGCCTTTTTAAAAAGAGCAGTCAGCTCCGTTAACTTTTTATATTCCTTAGCCGGATCAAACTCCGCATACTTAAACAGATTCCTATTCATAAATCGCTTGCAAAGATCACTTAAAATTGGATCGGCTTCTTCTTGCCAAATCTGAAAATAATATAATATGACGGCTTCATCTAATTTCAAATAATCTTCTACTATCTCTCTTTTTTCAAAAAAAGAATAAAAGTGTTGTGGCGGATATTTAAACGTATAGTCATTTTTATATAAGTATTTAGCACGATGAAAAATTTTTGACAAAATCACTTCAGCACCACGTGAGACAGGATGGAAGTAAACCTGCCAGTACATCTGATAGCGGCTCATAATATAATCCTCAACAGCATGCATACCACTTTGTTTGATGACAACCTGATCCTCTCTAGGGCGCATAACTCTTAATATTCGTTCCATATCAAATTGGCCGTAGCTAACTCCAGTAAAGTAAGCATCCCTTTGCAGGTAATCCATACGATCGGCATCGATCTGACTTGAGATTAAACTAATGACCAGCTTCTTATCCGACGTTTTTGCAATAACCTCTGCTACTTCCTGAGGAAAATCAGGGGCAACCTTTATTAATATCTTATTTACTTCCGTATCACCTAAAATAATTGCTCGGGTAAAATCCTCGTGATCCGTATCAAATACTTTTTCAAAGGAATGGGAAAATGGACCATGCCCTAAATCGTGAAGTAGGGCCGAGCATAAAGTAAGGAGTCGCTCTGAATTATTCCATTCTGGTCTTCCGACAAAAACATCGTCAATAATACGACGGACGATTTCGTAAACTCCGAGGGAATGGTTAAACCGGCTGTGCTCCGCTCCATGAAAGGTTAAAAAAGTTGTTCCAAGCTGCTTGATTCTCCTTAAGCGCTGGAACTCCTTTGTGCCAATTAAATCCCAGATTACTTTATCTTGTACATGTACATAGCGATGAACTGGATCTTTAAACACTTTTTCTTCACTAAGCTTTTCTGCCGAATATGCCATTTCACCCTACCCTCCTATACTTGTTTCTATTATATCCCCATTTAATAGGCAAATCACCCAAATTTCAGCAATTTCCCCGACTAGATTTCGACAAAAACGGAGCAAAAGAAAAAGAAAAATCACCCAAGGATGGTTCCAAAGGTGATTATTTTTATTTTAACTTTTTATTTACTTTTTCCATTAATTCTTCTTCTGTTAAAGCGGCTATCGGGCGATTATTTACAAACGCAAACGTTTTTTTTCGGCCTGGCCCACAATAGGATTGACAGCCAATCTCAATTTTCGCATCAGGGTCTAGCTCCTTCAAACGAGGGATTAACGTTTTTAAATTTACACCCATGCAGTCATCACAAACGCGAAACTCATTTGACATTTCTTCCAGCCCCTTCTTAGATCTTCAACTAAATATATGAATAGTTACAATAATATTTTTTCATTCAAAAAGCAAAGCGGCTTTTATGATTTAACTCGCCACTATAAGCAAAAACAGTCCTAAGACATTTTACATTTTCTTTGTTTTTAATGCAAGTCGAATAAATCACTTGTAATCTTTAAAAAAATCTACTATCCTTTCATTCCTTTTGGTATAAACCCTTAAAAAGTTGGCAATCCTTAGACTAGATCTTTTAAAAACTCGTTAGGCATTAAGTTTTATAAATCTAACGATGTTAATCATAAAAAAGTGATAGGGAGTTGAATTTAATGAAAGTTCGTCAAGATGCCTGGACAGATGAGGATGATTTGCTTTTAGCTGAAACGGTTTTAAGACATGTGAGAGAGGGTAGTACACAGCTTAATGCCTTTGAAGAAGTTGGTGACAAACTAAATCGGACATCTGCCGCTTGTGGCTTTAGATGGAACGCTGTCGTTCGCCATCGCTATGAAAAAGCATTACAACTATCAAAAAAACAACGGAAGCAAAGACAAAGAATTCTTGGAAAAGACCAGGGTGGCAAGAAAAAACTTCTGTATAGTCCACTACTGGGAGCTTCAGAGGAATTTGAACCAATACCTCAAACAGCAAGTACTAGCTTCCCAGTCGAAGATGAATCCATACCTGAATATGAACTTGAAACTTTTACAGAAGAAATGGCTGCTGAACCATACGTTAAACCGGCCATGCCAACTTACAGCTATAAGCAAGCACCCAATCTTTCTCTTGATGCTGTTATTGATTTCTTGAAAAACTTTAATCATTCGAATCTGCAAAATGATGCATTAAAAAGTGAGAATGAAAGATTGAAAAGAGAAATGGCTGAATTACGTAAGCAGAATACCGAAATGGCTGCAAAAATTAACAATCTCGAACAGAATACAGTCACTGTCCAAGAAGATTACGAGACATTATTGAAAATCATGAACCGTGCCAGAAAGCTCGTGTTATTTGAAGAGGATGAAAGACCTGCTACTAAATTCAAAATGGACCGAAATGGTAACTTAGAAAAGGTAGCAGAATAGCAGATAGAGAAAATCTAGGGAGAAGAGAAGTTGGGCAGCATTCTTGTGATAAAGAAAACTCGCCGATTGGCGAACCCATAAGGGCGATGGCAGAGGTGTAGTTGCCCTTATGCGCTAGCAGAATTTATGGATGTAAATTCTGATTAGCTAAAAGAGCCATAAATCATTTAGATTTACGGCTCTTTATATTTGGGAAATTTTATCATTTCTTTCTACAATTCTTTGATAATAGCCAGGAAGAAGGCCTAATTCAAACTCATTTAACTGTCCTCCGTATAATAAATCGCAGGATAGCTTTAATTGGTTTAATAAGCGTAGCATTACATCCGCTATCGTAAGGTCAACTTCAAGCAACTCCGAAAGAGAGGCCATGACTTCAGGGACAATTACCGGATAGGAAAATTTTGTTTGCTCGCCTTTTTTAGCAATCTCGTAAAATTGCTTGATAATCTGAGCACGGTTACTGCCACTGCCATTAACGCATAAATAAATTTGAACGGCAACACCCTTTTTAAGGCGGCGCTGTGAGATCCCAGCAAATTTTTTGCCAGCAATACTTAAATCGTAACTTCCAGGACAATATGAACCAATAATTTCTTTCGCCTCAATTTGCTTATTGAAGTCAGCAAACATCTTCTGGATTAGGAGAAACATTACTTCATAGCCCCTGTTAATATCAATACCTTTTTCAGTCTCAGGTAAAATCAATGAAATATTTAAAACTCCTTGATCCAAAACAACTGCGAGTCCCCCTGAATTCCTTACAATAGACTGATAGCCCTGTTCATTTAGAAATTGACGGCCATCCTCTAAATATGGAAGTTTCGTATCCTGAATACCAAGCACTACCGTATTGTGATGGACCCATGTCCGGGCTGTTGCTGGAGCGTTACCTGTACCAACTGAAGCACACAACGTATCATCTGTTCCAAATGACTGTACAGCTTGAAAATGCATACCAACAGAGGATTGATCGATTATCCGCCACTCTTGTTGGTGGAGTAAATTATTCATCAACAATTAACCTCCTTTTTTAAAAAAATTGGACAAAAACAAAAAATCGTAAAGAAAACTCTCCGATTGGCGAGCCCTAAGGGCGATGACAGAGGCGTAGTTGCCCTTATGCGATTTAAGTGTTGATTAATAATAAAACGCTCGGAACATCCTTTAATGCATTAGCTAAGTTAAACTTACTTATTAGCTTAAAAAAGCTAGCCCAATCTTGGACTAGCTCCATTAATTCTGCTTAAAGTGTCTGACCTGCTGTGATCAGTGCAAGCTTGAAGACATCTTCTTCGTTACATCCGCGTGATAAATCATTTACAGGCTGATTTAAGCCTTGCAAGATTGGTCCAACTGCTTCAAAGTTTCCTAAACGTTGAGCAATTTTATAGCCAATGTTTCCTGCTTCCAAACTTGGGAATACGAAAACATTCGCATCACCTTGGATCGGTGAATCAGGAGCCTTGCTTTTTGCAACAGAAGGAACAAATGCAGCATCAAACTGGAATTCGCCATCAAGGACAAGTTCTGGAGCACGGCGCTTTGCTTCAATCACTGCATTAGCGACTTTTTCTGTTTCCTCCGATTTAGCTGAACCTTTTGTTGAAAAACTAAGCATAGCAACGCGTGGTTCAACATCAAACATTTTGGCTGTCTTAGCGCTTTCAATAGCAATTTCAGCTAAATCATTGCTATCCGGAGCAATATTGATCGCACAATCTGCGAATACGTACTTCTCATCACCACGAACCATAATAAATACGCCAGATGTTTTACTTACACCTTGTTTTGTTTTAATAATTTGCAAGGCAGGGCGAACCGTATCCGCTGTTGAATGGGCTGCACCACTAACAAGACCATCAGCTTTATTTAAATAAACCAGCATGGTTCCGAAGTAGTTTTCGTCAAGTAAAATCTTCCTTGCATCTTCTTCAGTTGCTTTTCCTTTTCTTCTTTCAACAAATGAAGTTACAAGTTCATCTAATCCTGCATATGTTTGTGGATCATAAATCTCTGCTGCATCTAAAGAAATACCAAGTTCCTTTGCTTTAGCTTGAACCTGTTCTATATTTCCAATTAAAATTGGAGTCAAAAGTTTTTCTTGAGCAAGACGACCAGCTGCTTTTAAAATTCGTTCATCTAAACCCTCTGGAAAAACAATTTTTAAATTGCGACCAGAAACTTTTTCCTTTAATACTTCAAATAAATCACTCACGATAAATCCTCCTTTATTTTTTCCTACTTATTAGCATACTTTACCTGTATAAAAATTCAAGGATAAACGATATTGATAGCGCTTTCTAAAAAATATTTTTGTTTTCAGAAAATTTTTTGAGGCGATTTAAACCTTTACTTATTTACTATTTGCATATTTACTCTATTTATTCTTTTAAAAAATGGTGAAACGTGAGTCTTTTAAATAGGTGATTATTGGTGAAACTATGATATAGTATGATTACAAATAAGTATAATTATTATATAGGAGTGATTATAATGAGTGAAGTAGCACAAACACTCGAGGGTTGGTATTGTTTGCATGATTTCCGTACAGTCGATTGGACTACATGGAAAATGCTTTCAAGTGATGAACGCCAAGCAGCCGTCCATGAATTTTTAAATCTGATTGAAAAATGGAATTCCACCCAAGATCAAAATGAAGGCAGCCATGCTCTTTATACAATTGTTGGTCAAAAGGCTGATTTTATGATGATGATCTTACGACCAACAATGGAAGAAATAAATCATCTTGAAACAGAATTTAACAAAACAAAATTAGCTGAATTTACAATTCCTGCTTATTCATATGTTTCTGTTGTTGAATTAAGCAATTACTTACCAGAAGGCGAGGATCCATACAAGAATACACAATTTGTTGCTCGCCTCTACCCTCGATTGCCAAAAACAAACCATGTTTGTTTTTATCCGATGGATAAGCGCCGGAATGGAAATGATAACTGGTACATGCTTTCGATGGAGGACCGCAAAAAAATGATGTACAGCCATGGCATGATAGGCCGTCAATATGCCGGGAAAGTAAAGCAGATTATTACAGGTTCAGTTGGCTTCGATGACTACGAATGGGGCGTAACCCTTTTTGCTGATGAAGCCCTTCAATTCAAAAAGCTAGTCTATGAAATGCGCTTTGATGAAGTTAGCGCACGTTTCGGCGAATTTGGGAACTTTTTTGTTGGAAACCTATTATCTGCAGAACGTGTTTCGAGCTTTTTACATGTTTGATGATCTAAGTCCTTGGCTGTTGCCGAGGGCTTTTTTTCTTATGCATTTCCCCTGATAATGTCATATTCCCAACTACTTCCTCATACTATTTAAACAGCGATTCTTTCTAAAATCATGGAAATTTTTTCTTAGCAATAAAGGATCTCTATGAAGAGAGGTGAGAATTAGAGAGGCATTCTTAAGGGGTTTTCGCTTCAAACTCGCGTTTCCCTGTATGACAAAATATGAATGTTATTAATCGCTTTGTTGATACTCATTTAGGAGGGAAGAACGATGAATCAATATTATAATCCGCAAGGTTTCCAGCCCTATACAGGCTCTGGCACACAGCAGCCCCCATACCCTACACAACAGCCAGGCTTTCAACAAATGCCCCCTCAAGGAGGCATGAACATTCCAATGCCAAAAAGCGCGCCTACCGCAGGGCCACAAGTACCAGGAATGCTACCACTAGAGCAATCGTACATCGAAAATATTTTAAGATTAAACAAAGGGAAGTTAGTCACTGTTTATTCTACCTTTGAAAATAATAAGGAATGGAATGCAAAGGCATTTAAAGGGATCATTGAAGCAGCGGGACGGGATCATGTCATCTTAAGTGACCCACAAACAGGCATGCGCTTTCTAATTCCTATGGTTGCAGTTGATTACATTACATTTGACGAAGAAATTGAGTATGAATATCCATTTGGGAGCGCTCCTAATTTAGGAACCTACCCACCAAGATAATAAAAAGGAGCATCGGCATATAAAAGCCTTTGCTCCTTTTTCCTATAGATGCTTCAACGCCCCGATCACTACAAGAACCCAAGCACCTAAAAAACATACTCCTCCAAGCGGTGTAATTGCACCTAATATCCCTATCTTCGTGAGACTTAGGATATATAAACTTCCACTAAATAAAATGATTCCAATTAGCATTAGCCATCCTGACCAGGTAAATAGGGAACTTGCTGCCACTCTTCCAAGGAGAAGACCGATCACTAATAGCCCTGTGGCATGGAACATTTGATAGGTGACAGCCGTTTTCCAGATTTCTAAGTATTTGGGTTCTAGTTTATCCGCAAGCCCATGTGCACCAAATGCCCCAAGAGCAACAGCCAAAAAGGCATTGATCGCCCCAATAATGATAAAAACCTTCATGGTCATACCCTCTTTCCTAAAAATCTAGTAGTGATTCTCCATTTGCTTCATCACCCATAGCCAATTTTTTCGGCTCATTTAGGGTTGAAGGTTGAAAAGGTTGTTGCAAAGTGACAATTTGAGCTTGGTTATTCATTGGTATCTCATTTTTCACTTGTTTTTCATCGAGAATTAATTCGCATAATATTTTAATAGAGTAAACCTTTTCTCGTAAGCTTTCCTCTCGGTGACTTACTTTTGCTAGCTGTAACTCAGCTTCTATTTTCGACAATAGCTTTTGGACAGTAATACTCATTCAATCTTACACCCCGCATTCTTCCTCATCATTGTACATGAGAATTACCCATACTTCGATTAATACGCTCCTGATTATTATGCGATAGCCCCGATAGTTTTATCAATGAATCCTTATCTTTCGCCATTTTTTACTGTTTCACGTGAAACCAGTCGAAATTTGTCAAAAATAAAGAAAACTCGCTGATTAGCAAGCCCCTAAGGGCGATGGCAGAGGCGTAGTTGCCCTTATGCGCTAGCAGAATTTATGGATATAAATTCTGCTTAGCTAAAGAAGCCTGACTCCTCAATTGTGAGGAGTCAGGCCTGTTACTATGTTTCATCCTAAAATCCGTTGATACACCGTTTTTGCATGTGTTAAATCTTTTGTGCCATGGATGAGTGCACGTCCATCTTTGAAAATGACCATGCGCTCTTTTCCCATTTCGACTGATAACAAATAGGGGTTTCCCTTTACAATGTAACCAAGTACACTAAGTTGCCCAGCAAGCTGCTCTAATGAAATCTCCCCTGTAGTTGATGGGCGAATTTGCACAGTATCCCTTCCACATAACACTGTTGTTTTTGTCATGTTTTCACTTTCGAGGTAAGGGTATGTTCGATTCTCTCCACACGATAAGCAGCCGGAAAACTTTGCCTTCGACATTTTCATACTTGTGTATTGGTTGCGCCATAAATCAAAGCTGACAAAAGAAGTTCTGATGGCTCCCCAGTCCTCGGCCAAAATTTTCATTGCTTCTGCAGTTTGGTGGGCAATCACCATCTGAACAGCTGGTGAAATAATCCCCCCGGTATCGCAAGTCATTCCCTGCAAAGGTACAGTTCTTACCAAACAGTTAAAACAAGGCGTCTTACCAGGTATAATCGAAAAGCTCATACCAAAACTGCCAACACATGCCCCGTAGATCCAAGGTATAGAGTATTTTTGGGATACATCATTAATTGCCATCCTTGTTTCAAAATTATCTGTTGCATCAATAATAACGTCCACACCAACGATTTTTTCCCGAAGGACCTCTGGGGTTGCATCACCAATAATCGCAATGATCTCTATATCAGAGTTAATCGCTGTTAAACGTTTTTTTGCTGCAGCTGCCTTTGGAAGCCTTTCTGCAACATCTTCCTCCGTATAAAGCTGCTGACGTTGGAGATTACTTGCTTCAACATAATCCCTGTCAATTATGGTGATTTTCCCCACTCCTGCTCGGGCAAGCACTTCAGCATTCCCTGAACCAAGGGCTCCAGCACCGATAAGAAGTACATGTTTACGGCCCATTTTTTCCTGGCCCTCTTTCCCAATTCCAGGGAAGAGGATTTGCCGTGAATATCGATCATTCAAAGTGATGAGCCCCTTTCCACACCAAGACTTATCTCATCCACCGCTTACAGGCGGAATAAAAGCAATTACATCTTCATCCCTGATTATTTCATCATTCATTGCAAATTCTTCATTAATTGCCGTCATAACCGTATCCATTTTTTCCAGCCTGTACGTTCCAGCCATTTCAGCCTTCAACTCAGCCACCGTTTTCCCAGCAGCCTCCACTAGCAAAAATTCTTTGCCGACAGCATCCCGTAAATGGGCGAAAAACATTACTTTATTCATTTTAGATCCTTCTCCTCCGGCTCACCCTTAGGATATGCAACTGTTTCTAATTGATTGCCCATCCATTCTTCTCCGTTTTCCCAGTGCTCTTTCTTCCATATTGGGACAATTTCTTTAATCCGCTCAATCGCATAGCGATTTGCTTCATAGGAATCCGCGCGATGCGGTGTTGAAACAGCAATCACGACGGCAACATCTGTAATCTCTAGCCGCCCTACTCGGTGTGTAATCGCAACCTTCGTTCCTTGCCAGCGTTCTTCAATTTCAGCTCCAATTTGCTCAAGCTTTTTCACAGCCATTGCTTCATATGCTTCATATATTAAAAATAATGTCCGTTTGCCTTTCGTTAATTCGCGGACGGTCCCGATAAAGGTTGTAATCGCTCCAGCCTCACGCTCGACTACCTTATCAATTACAGCTTGAATATCAATAGCCTCTTTTGAAATTTCAAAATTCATGTATTCCCACCTCTTTTTTTAAGGCTGTTTTTATATAAAAAATGCCGTTTCTACCAAAATAGCAATTTATATTCTTGAAAAAAATAATCCTAGCACTGCATGATAGGCACTGATGCCTCCACAACCTCGTAGCCGCCAATTCTTTCGACTTCTTTTTTGAATGCTTCAGACTGAATTGCATTCCTGAGTAGCTGACCTTTTTCACTTTCAAAAAATGCCCTTGTCATGAGTAAATCATACTCTTCATCTGCTACTGGTACAAACGATAAATCCATCGCCTTTGCTGCTGGATAAATACCAAGACCCACCGCGTTTTCATTTCCTCTTACTTCAGCAGCAACTGCTAAATGGGAAAACATTTCGCGCTGATATCCGTTTATTTGGTCAGGGATGAAGCCAGCTTCTTTGAGCAGTAGATCAAATAAGATTCTAGTGCCGGCACCTTTTTGACGATTTATGTATTGGACATTTTGGGCAATAAGATCTTCCGTTTTCTCAATCTTTAATGGATTTCCGTTCGGAACCATCCAACCCTGTTTCCTTTTTAAAAATGGATATAAAATTACATCCATTCCTGCTAATAATTTTTTTACATATGGAATATTATATTGCAATGTAAATGGATCAAGCAAATGAATTCCAGCTACATGAGCCTCTCCCTTTTTAATTGCCATAATTCCTGCCATGCTACCCACATGGGAGGAAACAATTTTCATGTCATGCTGCTCTTTTTTGAGAATCGCTGAAAGAAAATCGATCGTTAAATCATGGCTACCATTAAATACAATCGCATTTTTGATTTCATCAAGTGGGCGTAATAGCTCTATCTCCACGGTTTCTCCCTGCTCATATCCGATCAAATCAGAGGGAATAACGAGCATCCCATCAGCTCTCACATACGACATCGTCACTCCTGCCGCTCTTGTAAGTGGGTTCGCAATATATTGTCCATCAACATAGCCGATATTCATTCTGACGAAGTCCTCTGCACCCATTGTTGACACGATACGGCGACCAAGCTTAACCATTAACGTTTGCCTCTTTGGTTCAGGTATTTGCAAATATTCACAAACCAGAGGTCTAACAAACCATTCAAGCGCAAGATAAGCGGACACAGGATAGCCAGGCACACCGACAACAATCTTTCCATTTACTTTACCTAAAATAACTGGTTTTCCAGGCCGTGCGGCGACCCCATGGGTAAAAACGGTCCCAATTTCTTTAATAATATGGACTGTGTAATCCTTTGAACCAGCTGATGAGCCCGCATTGATGACGACGATATCCGCTGTTTCTGTCGCCCTTATCAGTGCTTCTTTAATTCGCACAGGCTCATCTTTAACGATGTTATAAAGGAGCGGCTCACCACCCCACTGCTTTACAAAATTTGCAAAAACAGTCCCATTGAATTCGATGATTCTCCCTGATGATAAGGTGGTGTCAGCTGTTACTAACTCATTTCCAGTTGGGATAATTGCAACAACCGGCTTTTTTATGACTGGAACAATTGTTATCTGTGAGGCAAGCAGCACGCCGATGTCAGCAGGCCTTAAGGTATGACCTTGGGGAAAAAGCATTTCCTCCTGAACAATGTCTTCCCCGATTGGCCTGATATGCTGCCAAGGTGTTGCTGGTTCAATGATTTCAATCGTCACGTCATCAATGATATTTACATTCTCAATCATAATCACTGCATTAAACCTTGATGGGATCGCATTCCCTGTGTCTACATACATAAACTGGTCCCCTAGAGTTAAATGAAGTGGCTCGTGCTCATGGGCACTATACGTTTCCTCTGCAAATACAGCTATTCCATCCATTGCTGAGGCATGGTAATGCGGCATTGAAGTCCGTGCAAAAATGGGTTCTGCC
This sequence comes from Neobacillus sp. PS3-40, assembly GCF_030915485.1. Taxonomy (GTDB): domain Bacteria; phylum Bacillota; class Bacilli; order Bacillales; family Cytobacillaceae; genus JAUZPL01. The sequence goes on from NZ_CP133266.1 coordinate 2,148,086, forward strand.
GTAGAGCGACCAAGCGTTTCACCTGCTGAAATCATTTCCGATTCTGCAGGCAATTGAAAGGCTGCGAGTAATTCCCTTTTGGCCACTTCCCGGGGTTTGTCCTCTAAATAAATTTTCCGCTTATATCGTTTTTGATCCATTTAAAGCTCCCCCTTTATCTTGATGTAATAACAGGGACATACTCTCCCTGTGCAATTCCTTCTTTTTCAGAAATGATTTCAACAATACCATCACTTTTTACAAGCGTTGTAATTAGGCCTGATTTTCCAATAATCGGTTCTGCCCACCATTCACCATCCTGTTCAGATAGTCTGACTCTTATATAGTCAGACCTGCCTGGAGAGGACGGAATGTTTTTCGTAATTCTTGCATAAACGCGATCAAGCTTGTTCTCAACGCGTTCACCTTTTAATTTTCTTAGAATTCGCTTACCAAATAAATTGAAAATAATCATTGCCGAGGCCGGATGTCCTGGTAGTCCAATCACAGGCTTTCCATCTGCCATAGCTAAAATCGTTGGTTTCCCTGGTTTGATTGAAATCCCGTGAACAAATACACCAGGATCGCCAAGTGATTGGATCACTTCCGTTGTGTAATCTTTGGCACCGACTGAGCTCCCCCCCGAGAGGATTAAACAATCAACCTTTTCATAAAGCGCACGTGCTTTTTGTTGAAAGGTTTGAAAATCATCTTTCACAATTCCACCGTAGATTACTTCAAGTCCCCATTCGGTTGCTAAACCAGAAATGGTTAAATAATTGATATCTCGAATTTGGCCAATTTCTAGTTTAGTGGTTTGAAATGGAACAATTTCATCCCCAGATGAGAGGTAGCCTACCTTCACCTTGCGATAGACGGTAACATGCGAAATTCCGAGTGCCGCAATAGCTCCCAATTCTTGCGGGCGCAGCTTTGTTCCTTCTTGGAGTAGTACTTCACCTTCTTTGATATCATCACCGGTTCTAATAACATTTTCACCTGGAGCAACTTGCTTGTATGTATTCAATAAACCATCCATATCTTCACAGTGTTCAATCATAATGACACTGTTACTATTTGGAGGCAACATTCCCCCAGTTGGCACATAAATTGCTTCCCCGTGCCCTACCTGTACGGATGCTTCTTCCCCCATTTTCACTTCTCCGATAACAGTTAAGAAACCCGGCATTGATTCGGATGAACCATATGTATCACTTGCCCTTACTGCATATCCATCAACTGTGGAACGATCAAATCCAGGTACATTTTCAGACGCCTTAATCGGCTCAGCAAGGACAAAATGGAGAGCTTCTTCAAGGGCTCGCACTTCTGTTTGGTCAATCCTTGGAACTAGTTCATCAATTAACGCAATGGTCTCTTCGACCGTTTTCACCTTAAAAAATTGCATAATGCCTATTTCCCCTCCTCTTCCGCCCATTTTTTCGCATTTTCATATTCGCTTGGATAATTCATATTGAAAAAAATACGTTCTAGACAGCTTGCGTCATACCCCTTTAAATCCTTCTCCGTTACATATAAAACAGAAAGAAGATCTAACAGACGCTGCATTTGAAGATGTTCATTCTTGATACTATCTTCAATCGTAACAAGGCTCTTCTTTTTAAAAACAGAAAATAAAGGCTGCTTTCTGCCACCTATGACTGGGATAACAGCATCATATATCCCAATTCGATTAACAAGGTCACTTGCAAGCTCCGAGGATATAAATGGCATATCACAAGCAACAACCAAGTTTACTTCAAAATTGGAGGCTGAAAGGCCCGCATGAAGTCCCGCGAGCGGCCCCTTGCCAGGGAAATGGTCCAATGCTTTGGTTACATTTAAAAATTCATAGGTTTCTGGGTCATTTGTTACGAGAATAATATCATCAAAAGTCGCCTTTAATTGACCAGTTATTCTCTCAACATTTGTTTTTTCATTAATTTTTAGAAGGGCCTTATTCGTCCCCATTCTGCTTGATTTTCCACCTGATAAAATTATGGCCCCTACTTCCATCGAAACACCTTCTTTTAATTAATGGCTGTTTTCGCATAAATTGTTGTTTCTCGTACCTAGTCTAAAAACCCGAAATAACAATGGTATCGTGCTCTTTTCTTAAAAATTTTCTACGGTTTTCATCGGTAAACTGGAATACCATTCTAATTTAGTCTTAAATAGCAACAAGATTTAAGAAAAGAGCCTAATTAATGGCTGTTTTCGCATAAATTGTTGTTTCTCGTACCTAGTCTAAAAACCCGAAATAACAATGGTATCGTGCTCTTTTCTTAAAAATTTTCTACGGTTTTCATCGGTAAACTAGAATACCATTCTAATTTAATTTTAAATAGCAACAAGATTTAAGAAAAGAGCCAAATTAATGGCTGTTTTCGCATAAATTGTTGGTTTTTCGTACCTAGTCTAAAAAGCCGAAATAACAATGGTATCGTGCTCTTTTCTTAAAAATTTCCTACGGTTTTCATCGGTAAACTGGAATACCATTCTAATTTAGTTTTAAATAGCAACAAGATTTAAGAAAAGAGCCTAATTAATAAAATTAACTTCTACAAAAATATCCAGATCCCTCTTTTTCTTTACATGACAAACAGGAATTTCGCATTTTCAAAATTATTTTAGTATGATAGAAATGTCATGTGAAGCAAACGAAAAAATGAAAACAGTAGGAACGGAGGCGAGTATGTTGGAACCAGTGGTACTTAAAACCGTACAGGAAAAAATCAACCAATTTGCCAATAAAGAGGTTTATATCCATCTCGAAACAACAAACGGTGCTTATGCATCACATCATGATGAATCCTTCTTTTCAGCCGGAGCCTACATCCGAAATGCTCTTGTCAATTATGAATTAGGAAAAATTACGGGAAATGGCCCTTTTCGTGTGGGATTAAAAATACAACTTGGATGGGTGTATGCGGAAGGTATTACACATTTTGAAATAGATGATCAGGATAGGTTACTATTGGCGGGACATGATCCACAAGGAAAACTAGCAGTTGCACTTGAAATCAGCCTAACACCTTTTACTTAAAAAAATACAATAAATTCAAGAAGAAAGGGGAATTTCAATGGAAAAGGAACGTCATGTCTTAGTCGTTTTTCCCCATCCGGATGATGAAGCTTTTGGGGTATCAGGAACAATTGCTTCACATGTTAAAAACGGAACTCCTGTTACCTATGCATGTTTAACTTTAGGGGAAATGGGGCGAAATATGGGGAATCCTCTTTTTACAAATAGAGAAAATCTCCCTGAAATTCGTAAAAAGGAACTAAAAGATGCAGTTAGTGCTCTCGGCATTCAAGATTTAAGAATGCTTGGATTCCGTGATAAGACAATTGAATTTGAAGACGAGAAGAAGCTTGCAGATTTGATCTATTCGTTAATTGAAGAGGTAAACCCCTCACTCATCATCACTTTTTACCCTGGATATTCTGTGCACCCCGACCACGATGCTACAGGTGCTGCAGTTGTGCGCGCAGTTAGCCAGATTCCAGCTGAAAAACGGCCTAAACTAAACTGTGTCGCTTTTTCAAAGGGTTGTGTTGAAGAACTCGGGGAAGCAGATATTGTAAACGATATTAGTCCTGTTAATGACATAAAACTTGCCGCCATACAGGCACATCGTTCGCAAACCCAGCAAATGTTTAAAGACATGTCTGAAAAACTGAAGAACCAGGATCCTCAAATACTTGCCTGGCTTAACTCTGAGCGATTTTGGACATTTAAATTTCAAGCCCCTCTAAATTAGAAGGGCTTAAAATTTGGAATGAAAGAGTGTGCAAAATTTGCACCAGTCAAGGATGATAATCTTTCTTGCCCTCAAATCGATCATTTCCTGCTTTTTCAATTTAGAAAAAACCCGGCTCACACTTTCCCTAGACGTTCCCACCACATTTGCAAACTCTTGTACGGTTAACGGTATTTCAATATCACATCTTTGGCTATGACTGAACTTCCTGCCGAGACGTTCCAATGTCTTAATCGTTTTTGCGTAAACGTCCAATAAAACTACATCTCTTAATGTTGACGTCATTTCTCTAAGCTGTTCACTCATATAGCTAATCATTTGAATAGCAAGCTCCGGATAATTGTATAATTCCTTTTCCAATGCCAACTTATCTAAAAAGTAAATGACTCCCTCTTGCATCATCGTCGCCGTAGCTGGATAACATTCCTGAATTTTAGAAAACAAGCATGCTTCAGCAAACACTTCGCCAGTTTGTTTTAAACAAACAATAATTTCATTGCCATCTTCAGCTTGTTTTGAAAGCTTTACCACTCCAGATTTTACAAAGAATACCCCTTGGGCCTCATCCACTTCTGAAAAAATTTGTTCTCCCTTTTTAAATGACAGAGTTTGTGTTTGATTTTCGATTACTTTTAAGGATTTAGGTGATAAATCCTTAAAAATAACAATCTTCCGTAAAAAATCCTGCGCTTTATCATGTTGATAAACCGTTAGATGCGGTTCTGTTACATTACTGATTTCACTCACCCTTTCATGCTGTTTTTTCCATTTATCTCAATAAATAGATACCATTTTTTGGTGTTTTCTCTTATGTCCTTATTTTATAGAAATCCGTACTTCAAAGTAGTGATTAGATTCACAAAACGTTCAATTTTTCAAACATGCACCACTGTAAGCCGTTTCACAGAACGTTCACAGAACTAGTTATAAGGTGTGATGCATATCATACTTTTGATGATTCTTTGCTATTAGGATGTAATTGTTCATTCGATGAAAAAGGAGGGAAAAAAATGAATAAGGCAATCATCAGTTTTATTATAAGTGCACTAGTTGGTCTTGGTATTGGATATTTAGTATTCGTGGTCCTTCCGGTACAGCCTGGACATGATCCTCAAGTTGCCGCTTCTAATGAAGACAATTCAGCAACAACAGATACGGCTAGTACTAAGACATCTGAAGATCAGGGTGCAAGTACTACTGCAAGCGCTACAGCCGTTAGTCAAGATAACATTCTTTCCAAAAGAGGATGTTTGGGATGTCACTCCGTTGGGGCTTTAAATCTTCATGCTGGGCAAGTTGGTCCAGACTTGTCACATGCATTTGTTGAGGTTAAAGACAAACACGGTATGCCAATTGAGCAATTTTTGACAAAACCAAATTCAGCTGTTATGTCAGGTGTTCTTGGTAGTAAACCATTGACAGATGATGAGCGTAAACAAGTGCTTGAAATTCTCCAAAAAGCATCTGAAGTAAAACAATAATTAAAAGGTGGTGCAAACCGAATGAAGAAATGGGTACCGATCGCTACCGGCTTACTTGCTGGTTTTGTTGCTGCGACAATTTCCTTTGCGGATTTTTCGCATAGCACAAAAACAGCTGCAATAGACAGTAGCACGAAAAGCGATGCCGAAAAGGTTTATGTTCCGTTAGGTAAAAAAGATGATTATTATTTATTTGCCTCAGGTGGCCACTCAGGACAATTATTTGTTTATGGTGTTCCATCCATGCGTCAAATTCGTACTGTTCCTATCTTTTCACCAGATTCTGCAACAGGTTACGGATATGATAAAGAGACGAAAAAAATGCTTGGCGGCTATACATGGGGAGACTTCCACCATCCGGCCATTTCTGAAACAAACGGTGATTATAACGGTAAATTCTTGTTTGCTACTGATGTTGCAAACAGCCGTGCTGCCGTTATGGACTTAAAAACATTCACGACTAAAGACATAATTAAAGTGCCAAATACAAGCGGTCCACACTGTGCAGCTTTTGTTACACAGAATACAGAGTACCTGTTCTTGCCAACTCGATTCTCTGTTCCAGTCGGCCAAAAATATGAACCACTTGACAATTACAGCAAAAAATATCGTGGCGTTATGTCAGCCTTAACATTTGATCAAAAGAAAGAAAAATTAAATATAGCCTACCAGGTTGCCCTTCCACCATGGTCCTATGATCTATCTGACGCTGGTAAAAAGGAATCTGGCGACTGGGCTGTAATGTCTACCTATAATACTGAAGAAGCTACTACAACAATGGAAATTAATGCATCACAAGCAGACCGCGACTATATCGTCCTTTTCAACTGGAAAGAGCTTGCGAAAATGGTTAAGGAAGGCAAGTATGAGGATGTTGGCGGCCAAAAAATGATTTACCCTGAGAAACAAAAGGGTGGAATTTATTTAGTACCTGTTGCCAAATCACCACATGGTGTTGACGTTACTCCAGACGGAAAACAGTTCATTGCTTCTGGAAAACTTGCACCTTCAATGACTGTGTTCTCCTTCAAAAAAGCATTTGAAGCAATTAAAAACAAAGAATTTGCCGGAGAAAGAAATGGCATTCCTGTTCTTCAATACAAGAAAGTAATGGAAAGAGAAGTTAACCCTGAAAACGCACTTGGACCGCTTCACACTCAATTTGATGACAAAGGAATGGCCTATACAACAATGTTCATTTCTTCTGAAATCGTTAAGTGGAATCCTAAAACAGGTGATGTGCTTGATCGTGTGCCTGTTCAATATTCACCAGGACACTCTGTTGCTGCAGAAGGTGATACAGCTTCACCGGATGGTAAATACTTGATCGCACTTAACAAGCTTTCAAAAGACACCTACTTATCTGTTGGACCTTCACATCCAGAGTCCATGCAATTAATTGATATTAGCGGCAAGAAAATGCGTGTTATCGACACTGTACCAGCTAACCCTGAACCACACTATGCACAAATGATTAAAGCAGATAAGATTCACACGATTAATGTTTATCCGAAAGATCCTACTAATAAGGATGCTGTTTATAAGCAAAGTGATACAAAGATTGTCCGTAAAGGTAATGAAGTTCATGTTTACGGAATTGCGATGCGGTCAAGATTCATTTTTGATAGTAAAGCAAAACGTCCTGACGAGATTAACGTTAATCAAGGTGATCATGTATTTATTCATTTAACAAATATCGACTTTGATGAAGATATTACCCATGGTTTTGCCATTAACCAATACGATTTAGACATGGAAGTTCAACCAGGACAAACCAATACACTGGAATTTACTGCTGATAAAGCCGGTACTTTCCCGCTCTATTGTACAAACTTCTGTTCTGCATTGCACCAGGAAATGAACGGTTACTTCCTAGTTAAACCGAAGCAGTAATTAATGACAGCAGATGGGTATCAATTGATAAAATTGGTACCCTTCTTCTTTTAATTAGAAATATTTTGATAACACTAGAAAGGTGTGGTTAACTTGAATGGTAAGAAACTATCTGTAGTTTCTTCACTGATTTTAGCTTGTTCAGCAGTATTTATTGGACTCTCACTATTTTTTCCATGGTGGAGACTCCTGCTTTATGCACCCCAGTATCCGGAAGGCTTAAACATTATTGTCTATCCAAATAAACTTGAAGGCCAAATAGATATTATTAACGGACTTAACCATTATATTGGAATGGCAAATTTCGACGAAAAAAGTTTTCCCGAATTATCCTATATGAGCTACCTTGTTGGCGGGCTTGCCGTGCTTACACTACTTGTCGGATTATTACGCCGGAAATCATTCTTATACATGCTAATTGGGCTGTTTCTTGTTGGGGGCTTGATCGGTTTTTTCGATCTCTATCATGCACTTCATACTTTTGGAACACATTTAAGCCTGAAGGCACCAATTAAAATCAAACCATTCGTACCACCTATGGTCGGAGAAAACCATTTTGCGAACTTCACTACACACAGTTATTTAGGAAAAGGTGCTTACTTTGTTGTTCTAGCATTTATACTCACACTGATTCCGATATGGAAGGATCGAAAATAATGAAAAAAATGATGCTCTTTCTCTTTATTTTTTCTCTTTGTTTCATCTTTATTCCTGAGAAAAGTATGGCAGCCGAAAGCTTGCAAGGTGTTATCGACTCCATGAAAGAGGGGGCGGTATTGAAGCTTGACAATAAAACATATGAAGGCAATATCGTTATTCATAAGAGCATGACTATTATCGGTTCTAGAAAAACCGTGATTAGAGGAGACGGATCCGGAAACGTAATCTCCATTAAAGCACCGAATGTGAAATTAAGCCATCTTACCGTTATTCACAGCAGTATGAGCAGAGATACAGCAGAAGAATATGCAGCTATAAAAATATATTCCAATGGCAATTTGGTTGAACACGTTTCGATCCGTGATTCCTTTCACGGTATTTATTTAAGCCAAGCCCATCACAACACGATTCGTGACAATACTATTAAAGGGTTAGGTAAAGGTGAAATTGCTTCACAAGGAAATGGACTTCATATTTACTACGCTCATGATAATCTTCTTGTTAACAACACGATTGAAGGAACACGGGACGGGATGTTTTTTGATTATGCCAATAAAAACCGAATCTATGGCAATACAATCAGCAAAACAAGATATGGATTGCATTACATGTATTCTGATGAAAATGTTTTTGAGAAAAATACATTTACCATGAATACTGGTGGTGCAGCCATAATGAATTCAAACCATCTAAAACTAAAAGATAATCAATTTATTTTTAACTATGGAAATCAATCGTTTGGCCTCCTTCTTTTGCAAGCCAACGATAATCATATTGAAGACAATACATTTTATATGAATCAAAAAGGAATTTATCTTGATCAAGCTACAAGGAATTTATTTACCCATAACAAAATCATTCAAAATCAGATTGGTATTGAGCTCTGGGCTAGTTCCAATCAGGAGACCTTTACCTTAAACCGAATTTCCGAAAATACGCTTCCTGCCATTACTGTTGCTGGAAAAGGCGAAGGCAATAAGTGGAGCAAAAACGGGAAAGGAAATGATTGGGGAAGCTCCTTCCCACTAACAGATTTAAATCAAAATGGGATCGGCGATTTCCCAGTCACCTATCATTCCTCCCTCCATCAATTGATTGAGGATCAAGAATTAACCAATTTCTTTTTAAAAAGCCCGGCAATTTCTATCTATGAAAAGCTAAATGCCTTTCTCAAGCAAGATGAAGAAATGTTTAAAGATCCTCACCCGTTGGTAACAGGAAAAGGAAATCATACAGCTATTTACCTTCTTTTAGGGTTAGGAATTCTCGCCATATTGATTTTACTAAAAGGGAGACATCGACTATGCATTACATTTGGAAAGAATGGAAGGAAAATATAAGGGGAAAAGGTTTATGGCTATCTCTAAGTATTATTGTTCTGATCTCGATCAGTATTTTAGTTCGCTCCTCTGTTCTTTCGTTTGATAAAGGCTTCTATGTTCTGTTGATCAATTTATTTGATACTGTTATTTATTTTATTCCCATTCTGTGTTTATTTATAGGAGCGTTTTCCATCTTTCAAGAGAAAGAACAAAAAACATTAATCATGTTATTGACGAAGAAGGAAAGCTATGCAAGCTTTTTGTTTAAAAAAAGTCTTGGCCTTTATACAGTCGTTCTTCTCCCTATTCTTATCTGGTTCTTTATCTATCTACTACCTTTGAAATTTTATTTCCAAATTGATGCCAAAGGCTATTTTATCTTTGTTTTGGCAATCATTTGTCTTGCACTGTTATTCCTACAAATGGGTGCCGCTATCGGTAGCTTTAGTCGTTCTAGAATGCAGATTATCGGATACACCATTTTTGTTTGGTTTTACTTTTTCTTCTTGCACGATTTTATTTTGCTTTCTTATCTACCCAATGTTACCTACGAAAATGTTAAGGGATTTTCGATTGGCTTCTTTTTAAATCCGCTTGAAGCAGTAAGAATGTACTTGGAAACCGGCATGGGTGTCTATTCCTTCGGTCATATGTCGAGGCTATTGGAAGCATTCATGTGGACAAAGCCAGGGATATTCCTTTTTGGCAACCTTTTCTTCTGGCTTCTCGCTTCATTTTTAGTAGCGATTGTTTTTCACCGTAAGGAGGGCTACGAATGATTCGCATAAACAACCTGAACCAATCCTTTGGGAAAAAAATTATATTAGACAATATTAATCTAGAAATTAACCAACATGAAATTTGCGCCCTTGTCGGTCGAAATGGGGCTGGAAAGTCAACATTGATTAATAGCCTGCTTGGACTTCTTCCCGTAAAACAAGGGAATATCCTCATAAATGGGATTGAAGTTACCAATAAGAATCATAAATGGAAAAAAGCCATTGCCTATTTACCAGAAAAATTCATGCTTTACCCCATGTTAACTGGACTAGAAAATATGACCTTTTTCGCAGAAGCTATTTCCAACAAAGCAAATCAGGAACAAATAGAAACTGTACTAAAATCAGTTCGCCTTTGGGATGACCGTGATACTCAAGTAAAGAAATACTCTAAAGGGATGCTACAACGCCTTGGTCTAGCTATTACTCTTTACCAAGATTCAAGTATTCTCATTCTTGATGAACCAACAAGCGGGATTGACCCGATTGGAAGAAAAGAAATCTTAGAGGTTTTAACATCTCTTCACAATAAAACAATCCTTCTTTCTTCACATCATCTTGATGAAATTAAACAAGTATGCACACATGTTGCTTACTTAAACGACGGGAAAATGGAAAAGTACACTGTTGATGAATTTTTACAATCACAGAATCTAGGGGGATATGGGTCATGAAAAAGATGATACTAGCATTGGTGCTTCTCATGGTCATGCTCGCCGGCTGTAGTTCAGGGCCCAATTATAAGATTGGCATAACAAAGCCCCTTTATTTCCAGCAAGATAAGGAAATGCCTTTTGAAATAAAAGTAACTGAAAACAAAAAGCCTGTAACAGGACTTACTATTTCAGCAGAATTATCAATGGCTAATATGGACCATGGAACAGCTAATGTAATTTTAAAAGAAGAGCAAAAAGGCTTATACACTGGAAAAGCAAAAATTCCAATGAACGGTAAATATGAAATAGCCTTTTCCTTAAAAAAAGGTGACAACAAGGTTGAAAAGGTACTTAATTATCGAGTTGAAAAACCAAAAGGTGTTGCCTCTATCAATGGAAAATGGATTAAAAATGAGGACTTAAAGTTTTATGAGTTAGTAAATAAGCTTCAGTTGTCTATCAACCGTGCGGCAGCCCTTAAAAAATACAGCGGCGCAGAATTGGATGAAGAGTTAGCATACTTGGACTCCCAAGAAAAAACACTCAATGATAAAAATCAATTATTAACGCAGATTATCCGTCTGCATGCCGTTGCAATGCTAGCCGAGCAAAAGGGCAAAAGGGCAACCTCAAGCGAAATTAATCAGGCGTTAACTAAAGTTCGTGAACAGTATAATCAAAATAATGATGCTAAAAAACTAATCCAACAATTTGGAGAGGAAAAGTTTTGGAACACTGAAAAGCAGCAGTATAAAGAACTTGTTCTCTCTCAACATGTCCAAATGGATTTGATCAACCAGGTTAAAAAAGAAAATCCAAAAGCGGGCGAACAAGAAATTTATTATCAAGCACAACAAAAATACGAAGATCTACTTGTTTCACAAATAGATTCCTTGAAAATTGAAATCCTATAATTCATGAGGTCATCGCAAATTGCGGTGGCCTTATTTTTTTCCAAACATTGTATTGACCTACGATTTATTTTCGATATAATAAAAGTGAGTAATCACTCACAATTAGAAAAATGACGGAGCAGCATAAAAATCAAACGCAGTTACCAAAGATATTTTTAACTAATTTCGAGTTTGTAAAGACCTGAATCTATTTACACCGCATTTAGTATTTTCCAATTAAAAAATAAGGTTATTGCTTTTAAAAAGAGGAGGTTTTTCAATGACAGCTTCAATTATGGTAACAGATGTAAGCAAAAGTTTCGGAAAAAAGGTCGTTTTAAATCAGATTAGTTTAGCTGTGGAGCCAGGGCAAATATACGGTTTAATCGGGCCTTCCGGTTCAGGAAAAACAACCTTAGTAAAAATCATCGTTGGAATGGATCAGCCATCAATGGGAACAGTCCATGTACTTAATACAGCTGTTCCTAACTTGAACTTATTACAAAAAATTGGCTATATGGCCCAAGCCGATGCATTATACACTGAATTGACAGGAGAAGAAAACCTCGCATTCTTTGCTTCTCTCTTTATGTTAAAGAAAGATGTACAAAAAAGACGGATTGCCTATGCAGCGGATTTAGTAAATCTAACCTCTCATCTAAAAAAGAAAGTCGAAGCCTATTCCGGTGGAATGAAACGCCGTCTATCCCTAGCAGTTGCATTAATTCAAGATCCTGAGGTTCTTATTTTAGATGAACCTACAGTCGGGATTGATCCTGAGTTACGATTATCCATTTGGACCGAGCTCTATCGCCTTAAAGATGCTGGAAAGAGTATTTTAATTACTACACATGTAATGGACGAAGCAGAAAAATGTGACCAACTTGCTATGGTACGTGATGGCGAAATACTCACCAGTGGCTCACCATCAGAATTGAAAGAACAGTATGGAATTACAAGTTTAGAAGAGGTATTTTTAAAGGCTGGGGGTAAAAAGTGATGAGAATTATTGCATTAGTGAAACGAATCTGCCGTCAAATGGTACGTGATAAACGGGCACTTGCAATGATGATGGTTGCACCATTACTCATTCTGACTCTTCTTCACTATTTACTTGCTGACAATACAGTCAATCCTAGAATTGGTGTTATTCATGCGGATAAAACAATAGTAGAACAATTAAAAGATAAAGATATTAACGTAAAGCAGTATGATACAATCAAAAACCCAAAAAACGTTATGGCTGATGATGACCTAGATGGCGTTCTTCAGGTCAATGATACTAAAATTACATTAACTCTCAAAAATGATCAGCCATCCAAAACAAAGGCGTTACAAATAAAAATTCAACAAGCTCTTGCAGCTGATACCGGAAAGAAACAATCGGAGAATTTATCCAAATTCATTCAAGGTATTCAAACTAAGCTTCAAGGACCTCCTGTAAAAATGGAGCAATTGAAAGCTCCGAAAATCACCACCTCTTATGTATATGGGAATAAAGATACTGTTTTCTTTGATCTGTTAAGCCCAATATTAGTTGGTTTCTTTGTCTTCTTCTTCGTCTTTCTTATTTCCGGAATTGCATTATTACGGGAACGGACGACCGGTACACTTGACCGCTTGATGGCGACACCGATTCAAAGAAGGGATATTGTCTTTGGTTATTTGACGGGATATGGGCTATTCGCAGTGATCCAAACAATTATTGTAGTCTTCTATTCGGTCAAGGTTTTAAATATTATCCTTGTAGGTTCTTTATGGAATGTTATTTTAATTAATTTAATGTTAGCCCTTGTTGCCTTGTCTCTAGGAATACTGTTATCATCATTTGCCAATTCTGAATTCCAAATGATGCAATTTATTCCAATTGCAATTGTCCCTCAAGTCTTTTTCGCTGGAATTCTTCCGATCGACGGAATGCCTGACTGGCTTCAGATAATTGCAAAATGTATGCCCATGTACTATGGCGGCGATGCTTTAGTAGATGTTATGTATAAGGGCTTAGGATTAAGCGACATTTTGAATGACATACTTGTACTATTGGGATTTGCCCTTGTCTTTATCGTTCTGAATGTATTCGCATTGAAAAAATATCGAAAACTTTAAAGAAAACTCGCCGATTGGCGAGCCCCTAAGGGCGATGACAGAGGCGTAGTTGCCCTTATGCGCTAGCAGAATTTATTGGATATAAATTCTGATTAGCTAAAGAAAACTCGCCGATTGGCGAAAAAATACAAGTTAGAAGAATGATATTAAAGGAGTCAATCATGTTCGAAGAAGAAATGATCATTAACCAGCTTTTTGAAGAGGAAAAATTTACGGATAAGCAAAAAAAAATTATCCTTGCTGCAATTGAAACTTTTTCGGAAAAGGGGTTTGCCGCCACATCAACTAGTGAAATTGCGAAAAAAGCGGGTGTAGCGGAAGGGACGATTTTTCGGCATTATAAAACGAAAAAGGAGTTATTAATATCGATTGTTGCCCCTCTAATGGCAAAGCTGATTGGCCCGTATATTGTGAATGATTTTAATAAAGTACTTGATCACGAATACGACCATGTTGAAGATTTTTTAAGAGCAACGATTGAAAATCGAAGAGATGTTTTAATAAAGTTCCTTCCTGTTTTAAAAATCATGCTTCAAGAAATCCCCTTCCAACCTGAATTGAAAGAACAAATTCTTGAACAGGTTGCCAAAAAAATATTTGACCGTATGTCGATCTTAATCAAGGGGTATCAAGAAAAAGGGCAAATCATTGAAATGCCAACTGCAAGTGTTGCTAGACTTACCATTACAAGTGTGCTTGGTTTTTTAATTTCCCGTTATATCCTATTCCCAGATTTCGAATGGGATGATGAAGTTGAAACAGAGCGTACTGTACAATTTATTATGCATGGGTTAGGTAAAAAGGAGTAAGGGACTTCCCAACGGGTTTACTTGTGGAGCGCAAACCTAGAAATAACATGTGAAATCACTTGTCATTCGTATATTTCCTACACCAATCTATTCACATAAAGATTTGTCTTTCATCGCCTTGATGAAGGACTTTTTTCTTGTTGCTCAACCGAATTTGGGCCTTCATAACCCTGATGAAGGACCTTTTCTTGTTGTTCAACCAAGTTTGGGCCTTCATAACCTCGATGAAGACCTTTTTTCTTGTTGTTCAACCGTATTTGGGCCTTCATTGCCTCGATGAAGGACCTTTCTCTTGTTGTTCAACCGAGTTTGGGCCTTCATAACCTTGATGAAGGACCTTTCTCTTGTTGCTCAACCGAATTCGGGCCTTCATAACCTCGATGAAGACCTTTTTTCTTGTTGTTCAACCAAGTTTGGTCCTTCATTGCCTCGATGAAGGACCTTTCTCTTGTTGTTCAACCGAGTTTGGGCCTTCATATCATAACCTTGATGAAGGATTTTTTAGTGCCCTCGAAATAATCCAAGCATTTTTCCATGTGAAATAATATGCTAATTCAGTTGTGATTCGGGCAGTTATTTAAGCTTTTCTCCGCACTTTCGGAACTACTTTGGGGCTTCCCTAATCCTTTTATTTTCATTTATTCCCCAGAACCCTTTCTTTGGTATAAAAGTAAGAAAACTTTATCAAACTAATATATAGCTACCAAGAAAGGAGTGTTTTAAATGACTAAAAAGTTTAATAAGGGAAGTAACAATCAAAATTCCCCAACAGCCGGGAATGCGGAAGCAGAATTTGCAAGTGAGATTGTAAGCGGTGATAACAGTAAAGGAAATAAACGAAATAAAGGACAGCAAAGTAAAACAAAATCACAAAACTAAAAGAGTGCCGGTATTCGGCACTCTTTTAGTTTTCTAATAACAACGGAATGATCTGATTCTTCTCAAGTCTGTTCCGTAATATTCCCAACGATTTCTACGCCATCGAAAGCCAGCAGTTGAAGTTCTCCCAATATAGGTTGGATAGAACCAAAAACTTCTGCCATTATTTAACCAAATGTAAGTGAATCGGTGAAGACATCCTCTAAGACCTCCGGCCTCGACTGCCATTAATCCCACAGATTCATGTGGTATGACAGATGGTGGTGGAGTTGTTGGTGCTCCGGCCTGTTGGTCTCCTCCGTGGGATGGAAAGCCGTCGTGCTGACCTCCTGGGAATGGAGATCCTCCATGGCCCCCTCCACCCGGGAAAGGAAATCCTCCATGACTTCCTCCCCCTGGAAACGGAAAACCGCCATGCTGTCCTCCACCTGGGAATGGAAAGCTACCTTGTTGTCCATCACCATGAATCGGGAGGTTACCTTGAGCCCCCCCTCCATGAGGTGGAAATTGATTATGTGGTGTTTGACGAAACTGTTCAAAGTATGAGCCAGGAATTATACCAAAGTCGTTAGGGTAATTTTGATTATCCAAAAAAACAATCCCCCTTCCATCTATTTTCCCAATAATTTATGCATAATCAACAAATTGGTGAAGGGTCTTTTTAGTGTATGGTACTAGGGGGATTAGCCTTTCTGCTTAAAGCTACTTTGCCATACTCCTAATCTCTTCAGCTATGTTATTTTGAATTTTTTCCACTTTGGAAAAATCCATTGCTGAGATATAGAAGACTTCAAGTTCATCATGCAACTCTTTCGCTTTAGCTAAATAAGTAGTGGCTTCAGCCATTTTGATTTTATATTGTGAGGCTATTTTACTCAGCATATCAGCAAATATTTCATCTGTACCAGGTGCAATTAATATTTCATACATATCAATAATTTCATCGCCATCCCGGCTTGGGTAATATTCATGTGGTGCCGTGCTATCAAAGACGCATAAACCAAGTTCACGGAAAATAACCATATCAAGGCTATTTGGATCAAATCCACAATGATAGACCTCTACATCAATCCCTTTTAATTCGGCGGCAGCGGCTAGCTTTTTCAACATCGTTGATTTTCCTGTACCAGGTCTACCTTTAATGAAATACCTTTTTGGGATATCTTCAGTTAAGTTCGGAATAAAGTCAACAGCCCCTTTTGGTGTTGCGGCTCCAAAAAAGCGATGACGGACATCCGCTTTCTTATTTAACTCCATTTTTCCAAAAAAGTTCCCAATTAACTTGTTCGTCAATTCATCTGCCTTTTTGAAATCCATACTGTTTATATAAGGTTTTTCCCAATCATCGTGAATCTCCAATGCTTCTCTAAAAATAGAATACGCCTTTTGAAAATTTTCACTTATTCGGCTAGTAAGGCTTTGAATCTCACTTTTGTGAAGTCTAAGCTTCTCTGCATCCCATGCCAAACCAAGATTGATGTATTCTTCTACCGCTCCTGGAGCTTTTGGTTCAATAATATGTGGAGCTGTACCGTCAACGATTCCCACTTTTAAAGCAGGTATGATGACACCGTCAATTGAATTGTTATCAGATGAACAATGTAAAAACTCAATATTAAAGCCTTTTTCAACCCACTCATTTCCAACTTTTTTCATTAGTGATGATTTACCTGTACCAGGTCCACCTTTTAAAATAAATAAACGTTCAAGGCCCTGAAGGTTTGAATCGTAAAAGCTATAGAAGCCTTTTACTGTGTTTCCACCTGGATAGTAATTTTTTATTTTCCCGGCCAATTTCAACACTCCTTTTTCGTACCACTTAAAAGTCGTTTTTACATATTAATCTTATGCAGTAGTACATAATGGGTGAACGCCTAGGAAAATTTTATTTTTAAAAATGGGCCTCGAGCTTTTTGAAGCAAGACTTTCATACGTTTGCTCCTGACAAATTATTCTAAAGAAAACAGGTTGGGCTGTTTATGCCAAAATAATATCAATTCTATGACTATAAAAATTACTTTGTAATTTCTTCTATTTGTGCATTAGTTATTTCCATTAGCTGTTCTGGTCTCAACACGATCTGAACGCCAATTTTCCCTCCGCTTACCACTATATATTCAAGGAGTTGGCAGCTCTTATCAAGAATAGTCTTATATTCTTTCTTCATTCCAATCGGTGAGCAGCCTCCACGAATATACCCTGTCCACTTTTGGATATCTTTTACCGGGATCATTTCAACTTTCTTCTCCCCAGCTACCTTTGCTGCCTTCTTTAAATCCAGTTCTGCTTCAACAGGAATAACGAAGACAATTATATTTTTGCTTGCCCCTTGAGTAACAAGTGTTTTATAAACTTCCTGTGTGTTTCTATTTATTTTTGCAGCCACGGATACACCATCAATTTTCCCATCCTTATTATCATATGAAAGCATCTCATATGTGACTTTTTTTGCATCAAGAATTCTCATTGCATTTGTTTTAACATGTGCCATAATTCCACCTCTTTTAAAAAATTGCTTCTGTTATAAGCATAAACACTTCTTATCTCTGTAGCAAAAAAAATTAACTTTTATTACCATAAATACACTAAATAACCATAGAATTGTCACTCAATTGCCACCCCATTCATGCTATCCTGTAGTAAACTAATAGTACGTACAGATGGGATATTTATCCTATTACAAAAGGCACTGATTGTCTAATCCATGGTGTAGGCAGAGGTGCAGTTATATGTAAAAAAATCATAAAATTCATTCTTAAGCTTGTTAAATTTTTTCCCATCATAGAAAATAACAATCCTAGATTCATAGCAATAGTCTACTAGTCCTAAAATTTCCAAAACTACCCTGTATGCATGTGAATTATTTCACAATGGTGAACTTTTGAAATTTATTCGAACTCTTTTTGATTCTGAAATGAGAAAACCGTAATCATCATATGTATACAAATGGGGGATGGATGATCCTTGACTAATTTGAATGAGGGTGAATTAACAAATGAAATATGATTTAGTCCTATTACATGCGCCAAGTGTTTACGATTTCAGAGAAAACGCTTTACTAGCTGGCCCAATAAGCGACGTTGTTCCATCATCTCCTGTTTTTGAAATGTATCCTATCGGCTTAACGAGCATAGCAGATTATTTAGAGAGATACGGCCTTAAGGTGAAAATAATCAACATTGCCAATCGAATGTTAATGAATCAAAATTTTGATGTTGAAAAAAAATTGAAAAAGATTAAAGCGAGAGCTTTTGGAATAGACCTACATTGGCTTCCACATGCACATGGAAGCATTGAGCTTGCCAAGATTGTCAAAAGGCTCCATCCAGATACACCTATTATTTTCGGAGGATTATCTTCAACTTACTTCCATAAAGAATTGATTCAATATCCGTTTATTGATTTTGTAATGCGTGGCGATTCAACAGAAAAATTAATGCTTCTGCTCATGAATAAGTTGGAATTTGAAGATACCCATTATGTGGATATTCCTAACCTAACCTGGAAAAAGGGCGAGGAAATTGGTTATAATCCCATCACATATGTACCGAAGGATTTAGATGAATTTGACATACCTGGCTATCGATATACTATTCGATCCGTTTTTAAATATAAGAATTTTCTTGACCCACTTCCGTATAATGGCTGGCTTCAATACCCTAACACTGCCTTGTTGACAGCAAGAGGTTGCTCGCAAAACTGCCTTATTTGTGGGGGATCAAGGGATGCCTACGAGCAAAACTGTAATCGAAATGGTCTAGCATTAAGATCTCCCGCAAAACTTGTTGAAGATATTCAATTTGTCCAACGCTTTAGCCGTGCCCCCATTTTTATTATTCATGATATCCGGCAAGGTGGCGTTGAGTATGTTAATGAGTTTTTTCATTTACTAAAAAACATCAAACTAAAAAATGAGTTAGTTTTTGAGTTATTCCAATATGCGGATGAACAGTTTTTTGAACAGATAAATGAAGCAGTTCCCAAGTATAGTATTGAAATCACCCTTGAAACCCATGATGAAAAATTAAGGCGCCTAAACGGGAAATTTAATTGCACGAATCAAAAGGTAATTGATACATTGAACTTTGCCTTAAAGCATGGATGCAAAAAAATCGATTTATTTTTTATGGTGGGTGTTCCAGGGCAAACATATGAAAGCACCTTACAAAATATTGATTTTTGTGAAACGATACATCTGGCTTGTCAAAAGGACCCACGGATCTTTTATTTCGTTGCCCCCCTTGCACCATTTCTTGATCCGGCAAGCCCTGCATTTGAAAATCCAGAATTATATGGTTACAAGAAATTTTGCCATACACTTGAGGACCACCGCAAGGCCATTACACAACCTTCATGGAAACACATGTTAAGTTATGAGACAAAGTATATGACTAGAGATGAAATTGTCAAAGCAACGTATGATGCCGCTAAATTATTGAATGACTTTAAAATGAAATATTATTTAATCGATAAGGAAACCTTCTTCGACATTGAAGAAAAAATTAATAAATCGATGGACTATATTGAAAGAATTGATAGACTTCTCGCACTCCCACCTTCCCTGCAAACCACAGAACTAGAAAAAATTAAAAAGGAAATTCAGGAGTTAAATAGATACAGCATTTGTGGTAAAAATGAATTGAAGTGGGAAGTAAAGAAAAATTACGCAAATATATTTTCGCTTGCACTAGTTGGTTTGGAGCAGCTTTATGAAGACTACTCCATTAAGATTAAACGTCAAATAAGCCCAAGCAATCGGGATCAAGTGAAGCTAGATAGCTAAGAAAATACGCTCATTTTAAAATAGGAGAATCAACTAAAACTAAGTAGTTCCGTTTTTGTGGAGGAACATTTATAATAGCCTAGGATTTAGCATATCAATTTAGATACAAATTGGTATGCTATTTTTTATTGGTTGTCTTTGGATGTTTTCAGATTTTTCTACTTTGTCTACCTGAGTTGATGGGAGCGGAGGGCACTTGACTCCTGTGGGATTAGAGGGATTGGGAGACCCCACAGGCGGTACGCCGAGGATCATCATCCCTCCCGCGGAAAGCAAGTGCCCGGAGCGGAAATCAACGGGCAAAGTTAGGAGCTAAATACAATCATTTATGCGAAAAGAGTTTATAAAAAGGGCATCGGAATTTCTCTCCGATACCCTTTTTAACAGCAAACTTACCCATTCTTCTATTAATGACCACCAAGATATGCCATTCTAATTTGATCACTTTGATTTAGTTCATCTGATGTTCCGCTTAAAACAATCTTTCCAGTTTCAATTACATAAGCGCGATCCGCAATGGATAAAGCCATATTCGCATTCTGTTCAACTAATAAAATAGTTGTTCCACTTTTATTGATTTCTTGAATGATACGGAAGATCGTTTTTACTAAAAGTGGAGCTAAGCCCATCGATGGTTCGTCTAATATTAAGAGACGGGGTTTAGCCATTAAAGCTCTACCCATAGCAAGCATTTGCTGCTCTCCACCGGACAATGTCCCTGCATGCTGTTTCTTGCGCTCAAGAAGTCGTGGGAAGAGATTATATACTTTCTCAAAGTCCTCTTGGATACCCTTTTTATCCTTTCGTAAATAGGCTCCCAACTCCAGATTTTCCTCAACCGTCATATTTGCAAACACTCGACGTCCTTCGGGAACGTGTGATAATCCCTTTTTCACAATTGCCTGTGCAACTTTACCTGAAATTGACTGCCCCTCAAACAAGATGTCACCATTTTTTGGTTTAAGCAATCCTGAAATTGTTTTTAACAGCGTACTTTTTCCAGCGCCATTCGCCCCAATAAGAGTCACGATTTCGCCTTCATTAATTTCAAGGGAGACTCCTTTAAGTGCCTGAATATTTCCGTAGAAAACATTAATATCATTAATCTTTAACATTAGGAAACCTCCTCCCCGAGATATGCCTCGATGACTTTTGGATTGTTTCTGATCTCATCTGGAGTGCCCTCTGCAATCATCTGTCCATGATCGAGAACATAAATACGTTCACATACTCCCATAACAAGGAGCATATCATGTTCGATTAATAGAACGGTTAATGAAAATCTTTCCCTTATAAAGGAAATAAGGTTCATTAGCTCTTCTGTTTCCTGTGGATTCATCCCTGCTGCTGGTTCATCTAGTAGGAGTAGTTTTGGATTGGCAGCCAATGCTCTCGCAATTTCTAAGCGCCGCTGCTGTCCGTATGGTAAATTTTTTGCCTTCTCATGCATGAATTTTTCCAAGCCAAAGATCTTTAAAAATTCGATTGCTTTCTCTTCCATTTCCTTTTCGCCGGAAAAATGATGCGGAAGCCGAAAAATCGAACTGATCATAGAATGTTTGGCAAGAGAATGGTACGCTACCTTAACATTATCGAGAACAGATAATTCACTAAACAAGCGAATATTTTGGAACGTACGGCTGATCCCTTTTCTTGTTATTTTATATGGAGCATGACCATTTAATTTATCGCCGTCTAAGGAAATGATACCTTCTGTAGGTACATAAACCCCAGTTAATAAATTAAAAAATGTGGTCTTTCCTGCACCATTTGGACCAATTAACCCTACTAGTTCCCCTTGATTTAGTTCAAGATTAATATCTGAAACGGCTTTTAATCCGCCAAATCGGATTCCGGCATTCTCCACTTTAAGCAACGGTTTGTTTGCTTTCATCCTGTACTCCTCCTTTAGCGGACTTTCGGCCTTTAAATAATGATGTTAATTCTTTTGTTCCCATTAATCCTTGTGGACGGTAGAGCATCATTACTATTAAAACTAAGCTATAAATAATCATCCTTGTTCCCGGATACGCCTGTAGATAGGTTGAAATAATTGTTAATAAAATGGCTGCAATTACTGCTCCGGACATACTTCCTAAACCGCCTAGAACAACGAAAATTAAGATATCAAATGATTTCAAAAATCCAAAGTTTGTTGGTTGAATAATATAGAAGTTGTGAGCATACAAGCTACCTGCAACGCCTGCAAAAAATGCTCCAATAGCAAAGGCCGTTACTTTATAGTAAGTTGTATTAATTCCCATCGCATCTGCTGCAATTTCATTCTCTCGTATAGAAATACAGGCACGTCCGTGGGTTGAATTTGTAAAGTTAACAATGACAATAATGGAAAGCATGACGCAAAAAGCAAGCCATGGCCAAGTGGTTAAATGGGAGACCTGCATCCCGCTCGCCCCACCTACATAATCAACATTTAAAAACACAATTCTAACAATTTCTCCAAATCCTAAAGTGGCAATGGCAAGATAATCTCCCTTTAAACGGAGACTAGGAATACCAATGATTAATCCTGCAACAGCTGCAGCTAAGCCGCCAACTAGTATTGCAACCACAAAAGGAAGATGCAACTTCATTGTTATAATCGCAGATGCATAAGCTCCAACTGCTAGGAAACCTGCATGGCCGATGGAGAACTGGCCTGTGATACCAATAATTAAATGGAGACTAACTGCCAAAATAATATTAATGCCGATAAAGAACAAGGTATTAATATAAAATGGATTTAGTTGCCCACCGGTTATTAATCCTTGAACTACTATTGAAAAAATAATGGCCAAAACGATTGAGCCCCAAAATCCTTTAGCCCGCTTTACTATATTCATCGCTTAGCCCCCCTACACTTTTTCTCTAACATTTTTGCCAAACAGTCCTGCTGGGCGGAAGATTAAAATAAGAATCAACACAACAAACGCCACGCCATCACGCCATAATGAATATCCAAGTGCACTTACAAGCGCCTCAATGACACCTAGTACTAATCCACCTGCCATGGCACCTGGAATAATTCCAATACCACCTAGGACGGCTGCTACGAAAGCTTTAAGACCTGGAATAATCCCCATCAATGGTTCGATCTTTGTATAATACATTCCAAAAATAACTCCTGCTGCACCTGCTAGTGCTGAACCAATTGCAAATGTTGCAGAGATAGTATTATCAACATTAATGCCCATTAGTCTTGCAGCATCCATATCATGAGAAACTGCACGCATCGCTTTTCCAATTTTCGTCTTATGGACAATAAACTGAAGTAAAACCATCAATAACACAGATATTCCTAATATAAACAGCGATTGGCTGTTAATTTCCGCTCCAAAGAATTTAATTACTTTTATTGGAATGACATCTCCCGGATATGCTTCTGGCTGTGCACCTCTAATATAGATTGTTCCATATTCAATTAATAATGACACACCAATAGCCGTAATAAGGGCTGCAATCCGCGTTGCATTCCGTAAAGGTTTGTAAGCAATTCGCTCGATGACTACTCCAAAAATGCCACAAGCCACCATAGAAATAATTAAAGCAAGGAAAAAATTTAGATGTAAAAAAGTAATAGAATAAAAGCCGATAAATGCTCCAACCATGAAGACATCTCCATGGGCAAAGTTAATTAATTTTACAATTCCATAAACCATGGTATAACCAAGGGCAATTAGTGCGTATATACTGCCAAGAGAAATCCCGTTGATCAGCTGCTGTATAAACTCCATGTCACACTCTCCTTTAAAAGGACCTAATAAAATGGAATAGGGAGACATAAACTCTCCCTATTCATTTACTACACTATTTTTTGTTAAGATTAAGGATTTACCTTTGTTTTAAATACTTGCTCGCCATCTTTGTATTCAAGGATAACAGCAGCTTTAATTGGGTCATGATTTTTATCAAGCTTCATTTTACCTGAAACAAGTTGCAAACCATCTGTTTCTGCAAGTGCTTTCTGAATTTTTACAGGGTTAGAACTTCCTGCACGCTTGATTGCATCAGCAACAAAATAAGCAGTGTCATAACCAAGAGCAGCAAATGCATCCGGTGATTTTCCATCATATTTAGCTTTAAATGCCGCTACGAAATCTTGAACTTTAGGATCTGAATCTCCAGCTGAGTAATGGTTTGTAATAAACGTATTCTCTAAAGCGGCCTTACCGCCAATCTCGACAAGCTTAGGAGAATCCCAGCCATCGCCACCCATAAATGGAACGTTTAAGCCACCCTCACGAGCTTGCTTAAGAATTAACCCTACTTCTTCGTAATAACCTGGAAGAAAAACAAATTCAGGATTAGCTGATTTAATACGTGTCAAAGTCGCGTGGAAGTCAGTATCTTTAGCCACATATGCTTCTTCAGAGACTATTTTTCCACCGTTCTTCTCAAAGGACTCTTTGAACGCTGCTGCAAGCCCCTTAGCGTAGTCGCTTGAGCTGTCAATTAATACTGCTGCAGTTTTAACCTTTAGCTCATTTGATGCAAAGTTTGCAGCAACTGTACCTTGGAATGGATCGATGAAACAAGTACGGAAAACAAAATCATTTAACTTGCCATCTTTAACCGTAACTGCTGGGTTCGTTCCAGTTGGTGTTATTAACGGAACTTTATTATCTTGAGCAACTTGAACTTGTGCTAAAGTATTTGTACTTGTTGAGGCACCAATAATCGCAGAAACCTTATCCTGACTAACAAGCTTAATCGCACCGTTTGTAGCTTCGGCAGCGTCTGATTTATTATCTACCTTAACAAGCTCTAGTTTTTTTCCATCTATTCCCTTTTTATTAATTTCTTCAAATGCAAGCGCAACCCCTTCAGAAACTGATTGACCGTAGGAAGCAACACCCCCTGATAATTCGATGTCGGCACCAATCTTAATTACTTTGCCACCATCATCCCCACTACCACTTGTACTTGTTGATCCACATCCAGCCATAACACCTGCTGTTACTAAAAGTGATGCTAAAATACCTGCAACTTTTCTCTTCTTCATGCTTTACCCCCTGTTTGAAATTTTTTTGTATTTCTCCCCTTGCAGAATCCATATTTCACTTTTCGGATTCTTAAAAATAAAAATAATATTCTGAAAACATTGTACAAAATAATTTTCCTTTCGTCTAGTAGTATTACGAGTTATTTTGAGATAATTTTAAAAAGTTAGAAAAGTCAGTTATAATTGGAATAAAAATGGTTTTTTAAGTAATAATTATTTAAATCTTAATAATATCAACAAATACTTAAATGCTTTACAAAAAAGGGATTCCAGCAAAGGAATCCCCAAAAATAATTATATTAATTCTTTTCTTTTCGTTTCTTTCCCCAAAAACATTACAGTTAAAGCGGCGATTAATACGGAGATACAAAAAATCGTAAAAATGGTTGAAATTGATGAATGTTGTGCAACAAGGTACCCTACAAGCAGTGGCCCAAGTATTCCTCCAATTCGTCCAAAGGAAGCTGCCATTCCAGATCCTGTACCTCGAATATTGGTTGGATAATGTTCTGGCGTATAGGCATATAACGCGCCCCAAGCACCGAGATTAAAGAAGGACAGAAGGATTCCAGCAGTTAGTAATAATGCTGTTGATTCTGCAGCACCAAATAAGTAAGCACTCAAAGCTGTACCTATTAAATAAACAACCAACACAAATTTACGTCCGAATTTTTCAATAAACCAGGCTGCTGTAAAATAACCTGGAAGTTGAGCGAGTGTCATAATTAGAACATATTCAAAGCTTCTAATTAGGCTAAATCCTTTCATAACCATCACACTAGGGAGCCATAAGAACATTCCATAATAGGAAAATACCACGCAAAACCAAAGAATCCAAAGCATAGTTGTCTGACGCGCATAATCCTTAGACCATAATTTAGCGATACCTTCAAAAGCAGAAATCCGTTCTTTTTTCTTTAATGCGCTAAAACGAGGTGAATCAGGCATACCAATTCGTAAATAAATGGCATAAAGTGCAGGTATAGCGCTTATTAACAAAGCAGCCTGCCATCCAAACTTCGGAATGATGAAATACGAGATAATAGCGGCAACCAGCCAGCCGAAAGCCCAGAAACTTTCAAGTAAAACGACTGTCCTGCCCCGTTTCTCAACTGGAACACTTTCCGATACAAGTGTGGATGCTACTGGAAGTTCCCCACCTAATCCCATTCCTATAACAAATCGCAATACAAGAAAAAGGGTTAATGAGGTCGTAAATGCAGCTAGCCCACTCCCAACTGAGAATAAAACTAACGTCATTATAAATACATTCTTTCGACCAATTCGGTCTGCCATTAACCCGAAAATCAATGCTCCTACTGCCATTCCAATCGAGTTAACACTACCAATCCAGCCCATCTGCTCTGTTGATAGATTCCAGTCTATCTTCAAGGCTGCGATGATAAATGATAGGATTCCTACATCCATCGCATCAAACATCCAGCCCATCCCAGCAATTCCGAGTAATTTCTTGTTTGAAAATTCTTTTCCTCTATATGAATTCTTAATTGAAATTTCTTTCTCCATTTGTACCTCCTGCTGAGAAACTTTCATTACAAAAATCCCCTTTATATTTATGATAGGACAAATTTATTACAAACATTATTCTAACAGTTGTCTTTACACTTGTCACTATAATATATAGGATTACTATTTTTTAGCATTTCCCTTTTCTCGTATACAATTATCCCTAAAAAAAATAATTCTAAAATGTTTTGTCGAATAATATACTGTAAAAAAATTAATTACAGAATTTACAGTGTTTTCAAAAAAATGTATAATAATTTTGTATTATGTATGAAAGGGGGGAGCGTGTTATTTAGCTTAAGGGGGATAAAACGCTATTTTTTAAGGGGAGAGAATGTTTTCACGGTCACCAAAAAAGGGGGTAATTGAATGTCAATGAATCAACCTGTCTTAAAGCAAAGCATTGCATCACCATTAGACTATTGCGAAATAGCTCAATCTTCTTCTTTTCAAAAGCTTCTTCGCGAAAAACGCAATTTCATCGTTCCTTGGTCATTATTCTTTATGATCTTTTACTTCACATTGCCAATTTTGACAGCCTACACTGACGTTCTTAATAAAGCCTTCTGGGGTCCAATCAGTTGGGCATGGGTTTTTGCCTCCGCCCAATTCGTTATGACATGGGCATTATGTATAATTTATACAAAACGGGCAGCAAAGTTTGATAAGATGGTCGAAGAAATAAAGGATTCTATCTCTTTCAAAGGGGGAATTAGATAGATGAATACGACTGCCTTTACACTCTTTCTAATCATTGTTGGATTAACACTTGTTATTACTTATATCGCTTCGAAACGAACAAAAACCACCAGTGATTTTTACACAGCCGATGGCAGTCTAACAGGTTGGCAAAATGGTTTGGCCATTGCCGGTGATTATATGTCAGCTGCTTCATTTCTTGGTATTGCAGGAATGATTGCTTTATCTGGCTTTGATGGATTCTTTTATAGTATCGGTTTCCTTGTTGCCTATTTAGTGGTTCTATATATTGTCGCTGAGCCACTTAGAAATCTTGGGAAATATACAATGGCTGATATGATTGCTGCCCGTTTTAAAGAAAAAAACGTTCGTGGCGTTGCAGCCTTAAATACGATAACCATTTCTATTTTTTATATGATTGCACAGCTTGTTGGGGCAGGTGCATTAATTAAGCTATTGCTTGGCTTAGATTATATGTATTCTGTTTTAATTGTTGGAGTTTTAATGACTGTTTATGTTGTATTCGGCGGGATGATGGCGACAAGTTGGGTTCAAATTGTCAAAGCATTATTGCTGATGGGCGGAACAGTCGTCATTTCCATCATGGTTTTTGCTAAATTTGATTTCAATCCAATAAAGATGTTT
Source organism: Neobacillus sp. PS3-40 (assembly GCF_030915485.1). Taxonomy (GTDB): domain Bacteria; phylum Bacillota; class Bacilli; order Bacillales; family Cytobacillaceae; genus JAUZPL01. Next base: position 2,175,963 of record NZ_CP133266.1, read on the forward strand.
GAACACATGAAAACTGCTACACCATTAGGCGCTGGGTTTTTAAATCCAGGTAACAAATTTACAAATCCATTGGATACCATTTCTCTTAACTTGGCTTTGGTTTTAGGTACTGCAGGACTTCCGCACATTCTTACTCGCTTTTTCACAGTTAAAGATGCGATAACAGCCAGAAAGTCTGTCGTTTATGCTACCTGGATCATCGGAGTTTTCTATGTAATGACTGTTTTCCTAGGGTTTGGAGCAGCATCATTCGTTGGTTTTGATAAAATTGTTGCTGCAAATGCTGCTGGAAATATGGCCGCTCCATTGCTAGCTGAAGCCTTAGGAGGCGAATTCTTTTTTGCCTTTATATCCGCTGTCGCATTTGCAACCATTCTTGCCGTTGTCGCAGGGCTTGTACTTTCAGCCGCCTCAGCATTTGCACATGACTTCTATAGCCATATTCTAAGACATGGTAAAGCAACTGAACGGGAACAAGTTGTTGCCGCTCGTTGGGCATCGATCGGCGTTTCTATTTTGTCAATTATTCTTGCTCTTTTTGCTCAAAAAATGAATGTAGCGTTCCTAGTAGCATTAGCATTTGCTGTTGCAGCTAGCGCGAATTTACCCATTATTTTATTCACAATCTTTTGGAAGCGCTTCAATACATCTGGAGCCGTTACCGGCATGATCGTCGGGCTTGCGAGCTCACTGATTCTTGTAGCCATTGGGCCAAACGTTTGGTCACCAGAAGTAGGGAAGGCCATTCTTGTCGGAAAACCACTCTTCAGCCTTGGAAATCCAGGAATTGTCTCTATACCATTAGGATTTATTGCCGCCTACTTAGGAACAGTACTTTCAAGTAAAAAAGAGGATGTTAGAAAATTCGATGAAATTCTTGTTAAGGCGAATACAGGACTATAGAAAAAGTCCCTTCATTGGATAGATTCATAGAATAAATTTTGATAAAACCAAAAAGATCAGGATGCCAAGTTTCAGACATCCTGATCTTTTTATTTTGTTTTTTTAACGGTATAAAAGGATTTTTCCGACTGTTCCATCATCGCTTTGACCCACAACGCGAACCTTTAATCCAAGATGAGGAATGTTACGTCCAACATCTGGATCCTGTGCGTTAAGGTAATTTTGACTGTCATCAAAAAGGGCATTGCTTTGAGTGAAGTTATCTTTTAAATAGAATGTTGGATCGCCTATTGTGACATTACTACCTTTATTTAAACTAAATGCAGCATCATGCATTTGATAGCTATTAGAGCCCAATAGTTTATTAACATCATAGTAACCGTTCGGATCTGTCCAATCCTTATAGTGCCAGATGTTATTGTGTTGATCCGCATCGACAACCCCTAAGAAGCCGTCACCAGGATGGTACTCAGGTCCGGTCCAGTTATTGTTAAATGAGTTATCAACATACCAAACAACTAAACCTTGATCATAGGAAAGCATAGTACCTTTGCGGTTTACGTTTGCGAGACCTGCATCAGAGCCGTTATGTGATCTCCATTCAAGAAGATAATATTGGCTGGCACGGCTTTTACCATTGGATTTTGTGAACCCATCATATGCAAATGGAGATGTTCCTTCAGCATCATCTGATAGAACTGCATTTCCACCTGCCGTTACCTTAACATCATCTACATAAAAACCAGCTTTTGATAAACCGCCATCCGTATCGTAGTTGAAGCTTAATTGTACCTTTTGTCCGGCAAATTGAGATAGATCAAATGTCGCGTCGACCCAGCCATTCGAATCACCTGTAATTCCGCTACCTGGATTAGAACCATATGGATCATCATTTGTTGTAAGATTACCAGGAATGGTTTTGCCATTTACACGAATCGTTGCATAATCATAATCTTTTTCAATCGAATACCAAGTTTTAAAAGTAAGCTGTGCAGATGTTGCGTTTGTTAAATCAACAGTTGTCGTCATGTTATTGCTAAGGTTATCCGCACTGCCACTAAAGTACTCTGACACTCCACTTGTAGGTGTATTAACATCCGTAACTTTTATAGGAAGGTCGACTTTAACAACATCATTATTTGTACCTTTTGTACTTGCTTCATCAAGAAGGAACTCGGAACCTTTTGAAGTAACATCATTACTATTGACTTCATTACCAGTTTGCCAGTTAGGGATAAATTCGCCAGTAGTCATGGATTGTTGCAAAAATTCCTTATCATATGGGCTAAAGCCCGATGGTTCTGTACCTGGAACTTTACCTGTCCAGCTTCCGCTTGACATGATTGACCAGTAGCTGACAGGTTCCCCTGAACCACTGTAAAGAGTATCGTACTCATCAGGTAAGCCTAAGTTGTGACCAAATTCGTGGGCAAATACCCCAGCTGCACCGTCTTCAGGTTCAACTGTGTATGCAAAACCGCCTAATAGTCCACCCCAATAAGGTACATCTGTTTGTGTATTTGGAATTGTAGCCACTCCGCCCAAATCCCAGCTATGGGACCAAATTGCATCCGGACCAATTTGCCCTCCACCAGCTTCTTCACCAACGCCGGAGTGAATAACCATTACATGATCAATAAGCCCATCCGGTTCGCGTGTATTTCCGTCTCCATCCAAATCATAAGGATCTTCCTGATCATAATTATTTAAATTAACAGAAGGATCTTTAGCTGCTGCTGCTAAGACTTCTTTAATTAAAGCTCGAGGATTAACATCATTACCTCCGCCGCTATGTGCACCATAATAAGCAGCAGGATGACTAGCCGTGTACCAACCAGCAACCTCACCATCAACTGTATAGCTTCCACCCGATTGCTGTTCATAAAACTGCTTCATGGAGATTTTTGTTTTACCATCAGGACCTACATAGCCATCTTTACCAAAAATCATATCTTGATAATGTTGGTGGGAGTACGCATCAGCCCCGCTATAATACATATCTGTTTCATCAGCTGTTAATTGTCCATGTGGGACATCGGGGAAATCAATTAAAAGAACAAGTACCTCATCTTTTCTTTGTTGCCCATCCCACTTTTCTCCTTGAACTGAAGAAACTGCACCCTGTTTGGCCTGATCTACCTTGTTTCCTTTTCCTGAATTAACACCGTTACTATCCATTTTCTCTTTAATTTGTTCAGTAAGAGCATCGCGTTTCTTACCTAAGGAATCGTTTGTCTTTGCTGTTTTAGATGCAACTGCCATCTTATGCAAATACTGCTGCAATGCTTTGTCAGCTTCAGCTGGCGTAGCATCCTTTGCAATAGTGCCATTTTTCTTTAACATCTCGATGAGCCGCTCGTCATTTGCAATAGCTAAGTCACCCGGTGCCACTTCATTTGTGTAAGAGTTTAGAATAGATGCAGGTAGTTTACCTTGGCTGAATGCACCTGGTGCAAACGCGCTAAATACTAGACCTGCTGAAAATAACGGAATGCCCAATTTCTTCTTCCAATCCATCAATCCTCCTCTAAACAAATTTATTTGAGCGTGATATGTAACGGTTTACTTCCCCCCTTATCACCGTCACTTTAGTTAAAATTGTAGTTACGTATCTATACTAATTCTAATAATCCTTGTAAATTCCTCTGATTTTTCACAATTAACAGAAAAATGATTCTTAAGTAATAGTGTTTCTTCAATTCCCACTAAAATATCCCCTTTCTAAAGTCCCAGCAACAAATAAAAGGCCGAATCAATTTACTGATCGGGCCTTCTACCTTCAACTATCTACTTTTTAATCTAATGCACTTTCAATATTTTTAAACTGATTAAAAAACATATTATAATATCTTCCTTGTTGATCAATTAACAGGCTATGATTCCCTTTTTCAATTATTTCCCCATGATCGATAACCATAATCGTATCGGCATCACGAATTGTATTCAAGCGGTGGGCGATGATGAAGCTAGTACGCCCCTTCATAATAGAAAGTAGCGCATCCTGAATATGGAGCTCTGTCCTCGTATCAATACTACTTGTTGCCTCGTCTAAAATAAGCAAAGATGGTTTGGCCAAAATAACTCTTGCGATAGCTAGAAGCTGCCGTTGGCCTTGGCTTAAATTTCCGCCGTTTTCTAAAATAGTCGTATTATACTGGTTAGGAAGGCGTTTTATAAAGGCGTCTGCATTTGCCATCGCTGCCGCTTCCTCTACTTCTGCATCCGTTGCATTTGGATTTCCATATTTAATATTTTCCTTAATTGTCCCTGAAAATAGATAGGTATCTTGAAGCACAAAACCGAAACTTCTTCTTAAGCTGTCCCTAGTGTATTCACGGATGTCCCTACCATCAATAAGGATTCTTCCACTTGTCACATCATAAAAACGTGTTAATAAATTTACAATTGTGGTCTTTCCCGCCCCGGTAGGTCCTACGAGCGCAGTACTGCTTCCCTCATCAGAACAAAAACTGACATTCTTTAAAATAGGGACATCGGCCCGATAACCAAAACTGACATTTTCAAATACAACTTGACCTTTAGGATTCTCTAAAGAAATCGCATCTTGAATATCTGATGGTTCCTCTTGTTCGTCAAAGATTTCAAATACGCGCTCAGCTCCAGCAACACCCGATTGCAAGATATTAAAAACATTAGCAAGATCATTAAGTGGTCTTACAAATTGCCGTGAATAGGTTAGAAAACTAGCAATAATTCCAATTGTAATATGACCCCTTACCGCAAGGATTCCACCAACAACAGCGACCACTGTAAAGCCTAAGTTATTAATGACATTCATAATCGGCATAAGAAACCCCGACCAGATCTGCGCCTTCAAACCGACGTCACGCAGCTTTGCGTTAACAACTTCAAATTCTTCAATTGCCTTATCTTCGTGATTAAATGCTTTTACAACATGTAATCCCGAAATCGTTTCCTCAATGTGGCCATTCAATTTACCAAGCTGTACCTGTTGATCTTTAAATAAAACACTTGTTTTCTTTGCAATCGTTCGAGTTAATAAATAGACAAGCGGTATGGTGATAATACTAGCAATTGTCAGGATTGGGCTCAAAATCAACATCATTGTTAATGAGCCAATAATGACAATTGAACCTGACATTAACTGGGTTGTAGACTGTGAAATCGTATTGCTCACATTATCAATATCATTTGACAATCGACTCATCAATTCTCCATGTGTCCTCGTATCAAAAAAGGAAATCGGCAACTTTTGGAGCCTTTGAAAAAGGGCATTTCGGAGACTTTTAACAATCCGTTGGGAAACTCCCGCCATTAGCCACCCTTGTAAAAAGGTAAGAAGTGCATCCAAGATATAGGTAGATAGCAAAAGGAGAACCGCTATTTCCAATAATCCAAAATCGACTTTCCCGCTGTGTAATGTCATTGCATCAACGGATTTACCAATCAGAAAGGGAGCTAATAGTGTTATCACTGAATCAATAATAATAAACAGAAAGATGATCGTTAAAATTCTTCTTTCTTTTCCAAAATATGACCATAACCGTTTAAGTGTCCCCTTAAAATTCTTTGGTTTTACAACAGGTCTTCTTCCCTGTCCATGCCCAAAGCCCCTTCCAGGTACAGGTAGTGCTGGAGAAGTTTGTGTTTCTTGAACCCTTTTATTTTCATGCAATGGTTCCGATTGACCAGCCATCTACTCTACCTCCTTTCCAACCTGGGATTGAAAGATTTCCTGGTACACCTGATTTTCTTTTATTAATTCTTCATGCGTTCCAATCCCGACAATTTCCCCTTTATCCATCACAACAATTTTGTCTGCATCAATAACAGAAGTAATCCGCTGAGCAATTAATAAACAAGTAAGCCCTTCGGCATACTTTTTCAAGGATTCTTTTATTTTTACCTCAGTCGCCATATCTACCGCACTTGTACTATCATCTAAAATTAAAATCTCAGGATTCCTTACTAGTGCTCTGGCGATTGAAATACGCTGCTTTTGCCCTCCCGAAAAATTGACTCCACCTTGACCTATTTTTGTTCGATATCCTTCAGGTGACTGGGAAATAAAATCATGAGCACCCGCCATCATGGCTACCTTTTCAATCTCTTCAGGCGTAGCAAATTCACTTCCCCACTTAATATTCTCCTCTACCGTTCCTGTAAACAAAGTAGTTTTTTGAGGAACAATCGCAATTTTTTCTCTTAACGCTTTGGGATTACTATTACGAATATCCTTATCATCTACTTTAATAGTTCCCGCGTTTATCTCATAAAAACGGGGAATTAAGTTAACTAGTGTGCTCTTTCCTGAACCCGTCGACCCAATGATACCTACGGTTTCGCCTGGTAGGCAAACTAGATTTATATTTTTTAGAACAGCGTTTTCCGGAGTACCGTCATACGAGAAGCTTACATTGTCAAATTCGATCTTTCCCTTTTCACTCTGTGCTTCCATAGCTTCGTCATTCCAAGTGATTTGATCTACCAATGAAAATACTTCACCAATCCTACCTGTCGATGCCTTTGCTCTAACAAACATATTGAAAACCATTGAAATCATCATTAGGGAGAACAGAATTTGTGTCATATAATTCGTAAATGCAATAATATGGCCAACATGCATCTGGCCATGTTCCACGCCTACACCACCAATCCAAAGCACTACAACAATTCCTAAATTAACAGTAAGGATTATAGCAGGGCTAAAAATAGACATTAAACGGATGGCAGAAATGGATTTATTTTGAAAATCCTCATTGGTTTTATTAAATTTCTCTACTTCATAATCAAAACGATTAAATGCTTTTACGACCCTTACGCCTGATAAATATTCCCTCATGGTTCCATTTACACGGTCAAGCGCTTTTTGTACTTTTATAAATAGCGGAAATCCCAATTTCATATTCATAATAATTAAAATTGCAACAACCGGAACCACTACTGCTAGAACAACAGACAGATGGACATTTAGGCGAACTGCCATAATTAACCCACCAATTGCTAAAAGGGGAGCTTTTACAAAAATTCGCATCAATCCATTTACAAAGACCTGCACCTGGGTAACATCATTTGTTAGTCTTGTCACTAATGACGCCCGATCAAATTGGTCTATATTTTTAAAGGATAGAGATTGGATTTTTCGGAATAGATCGGATCTTAGTTCCGCACCAAAGTTTTGTGAAACAATGCTAGCCAAAACACTTCTTGTTGAAGCGGATATTGCACCAAAGGCGGTAATAAGTAGCATGATGCCGCCCATCTTTAAAATATAATGCACATCCTTATTTGCCACACCTATATCAATGATTTTTGACATAATGGTTGGCTGCATCAAGTCACATAGTGCTTCAAATGTTAAAAATAAAACAGCGATACTAAAGAGCTTCCCATATTTTCTTACATAGTTCATCAAAAACGGCATGACTGATTCCACCTTTTACTTCCCCAAAAAAGATTAATTTACGTTCATTCCACTCATCACTTCTCTATTATAGTTGGCTAAAATCATTTGACAAATAATAACTATCATAATAAAGAAAACTCGCTGATTGGCGAGCCCCTAAGGGCGATGACAGAAGCGTAGTTGCACTTATGCGCTAGTAGAATTTATGGATATAAATTCTGATTAGCTAAGAAAAACCAGGCAAAATCCGCCTGGTTTTTCTTATAGAGCTCTACTAATTTAAGTCGTTCATGGCCTTGATGAACAACCTTCAAATGATAAAGTATTTCACCCTTTTTACATTGACTATTTTAAAGCTCATTGTTGCTTTTGACACCCTGTAAATTGTATTTAGACCATAACTTTGTCCGTTGATTTCCACTCCGGGCACTTGCTTTCCGCGGGGAGGGATAGGAGCCTCCTCGGCGTACCGCCTTGCGTAAGTCTCCTATTCCCTCTAATCCCACAGGAGTCAAGTACCCTCCGCTCCAATCAACTCAAGAAGCTAAAATAGAAAAGTCTGAAAAACATCCAAAGACCACTAATGATTCTAGACAGCCACTATTTTTACTGTCTAATGGAATCAAAGACCAATCGGTTTTCCAAAGTGATTTCGGCTTCATCGAATTTATGATGAACAGTAACACCCTAATTAGCACACTGACAATTGGTAATGCCAGTCCTTTAATTGGTTTGCTATTTGCTTCTTCAATGTTTATATAACTTCAATTAAAATATTGTTATTTCAACAAAAAATAGCATACCAATTTGGAGGTTAATTGGTATGCTATTTGAAATGTTTTTCCACAAAAACGGAACTACTTAAAATAATAGACGATCCTTTTTCTATAATTAATCTTTTAAATTATCAGGCTGTAATCCTTTAGTTTACGATAGAGTGTATTTCGGCCAATATTTAATTGCTTAGATGCACGACTAATATTTCCATGCGTTTGTTCTAAAACTTGCTTAATTAAAGTGATTTCATGTTCTTGCAAGCTTACTATTTTATTTATACTCTTTTGCTCCTCTCCACTTGGTTTGATAGAAGGAGGACAAAGAGACATGAGAAGAGATTTTGTTATACGATTATGATTTGCGAGAAAAGCAGTCTGTTGCAAAACATTTTTCAGTTGCCGGAAATTTCCTGACCATTCATATTCCGTTATAAACCTTTTAGCATCTTCCGTTAATTCTATTTTTTCTTTTTGGAAGGGTAACTGGGATAATATATGGTCTGCTAACAAAAGCAAATCGGTACGATCGCGAAGAGAAGGAAGTTTCAGCGTAAAGCCATTAAGACGAAAATATAGATCAGCACGAAACCGCCCTGCTTCTACTTCTTTTTGTAAATCTTTATTTGTGGCTGCAATTATTCGTACATCTATTGGCCGTGGGGTGGTACCCCCAATACGTGTAATGTAGCCCTCTTGCAACACTCGAAGTAAGGAAACTTGGGCAGCCAAAGGCATATCACCAATTTCATCCAAGAATAGTGTCCCACCATCTGCTGCTTCAAATTTCCCTATTTGCCCTTGTGTCTTTGCCCCCGTGAATGCTCCCTTTTCGTAACCAAATAGCTCACTTTCTAATAGGTTTTCAGCAATCGCTCCACAGTTAATAGCAATAAAAGGGTTTGTTTTCCTTAGGCTGGCACCATGAATAGACTGGGCAAAAAGCTCCTTTCCTGTACCAGTTTCACCAGAAATAAGAAGGCTTATATCTAAAATGGCTGCTCTTTTAGCAATAGAGATTAGCTCATTCATCTGATGGTCATTACTAATGATATCTGTAAAATGATACCGATTCATTAGTTTACTAGTCTGCTTTTGTATTTCCCCCTGTAATAGTAAACAGGATTGCTCATTATTATCACTAGGTAGAGTATGAGTAGTAAATACCTGATTTCCAAAGAGAAAACTTTGCGATTGTGCAGGTGTTATTGTAAAAGGATCAAATCCTGCTAAAATACTTGAAATCGGTTGACCGATTACCGATGACTCAGAACAGCCAATCGTACGTGCGGCCGTGAAATTTAATCTAGTAACTTTACCCTCATTATTGAATGTGATTAGGGATGATGGATGGTGATCATAAATAAAAGCGAGATCTTTCGTTATTTTTTGGGTTTGTTTTTGAGTTTGAGCTAATAATAAGGATTGTTCAATACTGTGTGCTGCACTTTTAATCAATCCCAAAGTAATTGGGTGGTAGTTTTGTTGATAGCTACTTATATTTACTATACCAAGAAGGCGTCCATCAGGGTCAAAAATGGGGGCTGCAGCACAAGTCAGAAAGTGATTATCCTTCTGAAAATGTTGACTCCCTTGAACAAGCACTGGTTTTTTTTCCACAATAGCTGTACCAATCGCATTGGTTCCCTTTGCTTCCTCTAGCCAATTGGCCCCCTTTCGTAAAGCAACATTGTCAGCATGTCTTATAAAAGAAGGCTCTCCGATCGTATCGATTATATATCCCTCTGGTGTAGCTATTAATAAAAGGAATTCCGTTCCTTGAATGGTATGATAGATATCTTTAAATATTGAAGAAGAATAATATAGAAGCTCATCGTATCGATTGTAGTATTCTCCCAACTCATATTCTCCAAGTAAATGCTCTTTATCCATTGCTGCTGAAGTAAGTCCTTTTAAATGGCAACGTTTCCATGATTCTTTAATATAATCAGGGATTACTCCCTTAGTGGTTTTAAGATTAGTAGGCATAGAATGATACCTCTCATTTTCGTAATGTTCTGAAAATAAAATTACATATAAAATTATTATAACAGATAACTTTACAAATGAAATTGAAGACCTTTTACTTGTTCCAAACTTATACACCTGTTCCAATATGGAACAGAAATTTGTTCTAAATTGGAACAGTTTATTTTTTCTGCCCAATAAAACTGAACATTTTGTGAAGATTTTTAAAGGTTTTCAACATTGGCACAGTTCTTGCATTATAAACAAGTGTGAGCGGTCATAACCTTTAAAATCTTTATACTAATGGAAAAGGGGTAAAAATATGCAAACATTACAAATCAATTCTCGCGTAGAGAATTTTCTAAAAGGAACTAAAAAGCTTTTGATTAATGGTGAATGGGTGAATGCGACTTCTGAAAAAACTTTTGAAACCCTTGATCCTTCTAATGGGAAAGTATTAGCAATAGTGAGTGAAGCGGGACCTGAAGATGTCGATAAAGCGGTGAAAGCTGCACGCCAGGCATTTGAAAATGGCCCTTGGAAAAAAATGAGTGCTTCTGAACGCGGTCGCCTTATTTATAAGTTAGCCGATTTAATGGAAGCCCATAAAGAAGAATTAGCACAGTTAGAAACCTTAGATAATGGTAAGCCCATTAATGAAACAAGCAATGCTGATGTCCCTCTAGCTATTGATCACATCCGTTATTATGCTGGGTGGGCTACTAAAATTGTAGGACAAACCATTCCAGTTGCAGGCAATTACTTTAACTATACTCGCCATGAACCAGTTGGTGTAGTAGGGCAAATTATTCCATGGAATTTCCCTCTACTCATGGCAACTTGGAAATTAGGTGCAGCCCTTGCAACAGGATGTACAGTAGTTTTAAAACCAGCAGAGCAAACCCCACTTTCAGCTTTATATTTAGGTCAATTAGCACTTGAAGCTGGAATTCCTGCAGGGGTCATCAACATTATCCCGGGCTTTGGGGCAACAGCCGGAGCTCCACTTGTAGATCATCCAGACGTTGATAAAATTGCCTTTACAGGTTCTACACCCGTTGGAAAAATGATTATGAGGCAAGCAGCTGGGACCGTCAAAAAGATTTCTCTCGAGCTAGGTGGAAAATCCCCTAATATTATTTTACCTGATGCCGACATGAGTAAAGCCATTCCTGGAGCTTTAATGGGCATTATGTTTAACCAGGGGCAAGTTTGTTGCGCTGGTTCACGCCTTTATATTCAGAAAAAGTCCTATGATAATGTAGTTGCTGACTTGGCTCTACATGCCAAAAATATAAAACAAGGAGCCGGGATTGATCCATCTACCCAAATAGGCCCATTAATTTCAAGTAAACAATTAGATCGGGTTGGAAGCTATATTGAGAAAGGAAAGGCAGAAGGAGCAGAAGTGGTTGCAGGTGGTATTTATGGCCAGGGAGATGGCTATTTTGTTGCTCCTACAATTTTTGCTAATGTAAACGATGAGATGACCATCGCCAAAGAGGAAATATTTGGTCCGGTTGTTGCTGCTATGCCGTTTGATGATTTAGATGATGTAATTCGTCGGGCAAATCATTCAGAATATGGATTAGCTGCAGGATTATGGACACAGGATTTGAAAAAAGCCCATTATGTTGCCAAAGAGTTAAAGGCTGGTACGGTATGGGTAAACTGCTATAATGCTTTTGATGCAGCTTCACCATTTGGGGGATATAAACAAAGTGGAATCGGAAGAGAAATGGGAAGCTATGCACTTGATAATTATACCGAAGTGAAAAGTGTATGGATTAACTTAGACTAATTAAAGACAAACGTACACAATCACCATTCGTTTAAAAAACGCATAGGTCCTTTTTAACGCCACCATTTACCATAATGAATTGTCTCGTTAAATTAATTAACCTAACTAAATAAAGGCGGTGTGAGCGGAGCTGGTCTTCAAGTGATTCGTAGTGGGAATTTATATTTTTTAGCCACGAAAAGATGAACTGATTAACCTTTTGCGCAAGCCCCACCTCCTTTTCCTTACACAAAAGACCGATGTTGACGACATCGGTCTTTTACCTACTCTAAACATTCATATCCCTCTTATTGAAAGAGATATAGGTGATACCAACTAGAATTCCGATCATCACAACAGATACTGTTACAAATACAGGATCGAGTGTACCATTAACCAATAAATTCTTTGCATCAAAATATTTAAAAGGGGTCAGGTATTTTAAGTATTCTATCTTTCCATTTATATCGATCATGATCGAGAGAATAAACATTCCTAGAAGAAGAACAGTTCCGAATGAGACTGCTGACTTAGGATTTTTATTCACCGCAGCAATTCCTGTTCCTAAAAATAAGAAGAGTAGCTGTAAAATAAACATTCCCATAAGGAAAAGGACAATATGGTCTGTCTCTCCGCCACCATTGTTATAATGGGAAACTACTTTAATGGATGTAATAAGTGTAATCAAATTAAAGACAATTATATTTACCAATGCGGCTACTATCTTTGAAGTGATAATACGGTTTCTAGAAATTGGCTTTACCAATAAAAACTCTGATGTCTTATCCCGCTCTTCTTTTGCAATGATATTTGCTCCGAGCATCAGCGCATGAATGGCAGCCATAAGTATTAAGTACAGATAGAGAATTCCAAAAAAGCCAATCGCTTTTGTTAAATCAAAGGCACCTATCCCAAAGATGGTCTGAATCGATTTAGGCATCTGGGCAACTACTTCATTGATTGATTGATCGGAGGTAGAGAGGGCCCCATATTTACTCATTCCCCCTGCTACCATTAAAATGACACTAATACCCCAAATGATCAGCGATTTTCTGCATGATTTCATTTCTCTAATAAATAAGTTCATCCTATCCACCCCCTCTTAAACTGCATGAATATCTTTTTTTAAATAGATGATATAGCTCGCAAAAGTCACTCCGATAATGAAGACTAATTCAATAATGACGAATGATGCTTCGTAAGCAGAGTTCTTCATAATATAGGCTGAATCATAATATTTAAATGGTGTGATATATCGAAGTGTTTTTTCGCCAATCACCGAACCAAACATATTAATAATAAAGAAACCGAAGACGATGCTAAGTGATAATGGGAGAACTGACTTAATTCTAGGTACGATGACAGAAACAAAAACCCCAAGTGCCATAAACATTAGTTCAACAAAAAAGGCTGTAAGCGAAATGAGAATAAAGATTTTCATATCAAATGATTCTTTCGAGACTGCAGACGCCATGATACTTGCAGCAACAACGTAAATGATATTCGTAAATACTAAGGATGTTACTGCTGCCAAAAGCTTAGCCGTCATAATTTGTGTCCTTGTTACTGGCTTTGTTAACAGGAAATCAGCTGTTTTTTCACGAACTTCCTTTGAAACTATCGAAGTTCCTAGATTCATAGCTTGGATTGAACCACAAAGAACAATATAACCAAATACATAGGAGTAAAATCCAAGAAGAGAAGAGATTGTATCAATCGAAATCCCTAATGCCTTACGAACTCCCTCTGGATAGCCTTCAAGAAGCTTTTTGAAATCAGCTGCATCTTTGGTAAAGCCCGGAAAAATGGATAAAAAGAAAATAACGACTAAGACCAAAGATAATGTCCAAATGAACGTTGATTTACGATATGCCTTTAATTCATGTAAAAACATATTCATGGTCTCAGTTCTCCTTTTCGTAATAATGCATAAAGATTTCTTCGAGATCTGGTTCCTCAATCCAGAGATTAGCCAAGTCCATCTCGGAAAGCTTTTTCATCATGATGTTTATATTGCCTCTGAATAATAAGCTCATCATGTTATCCTTCACTTCTACATTACTAACACCAGGAATATCAAAAGCACCCTTATTGATAGGTCCATTCATTTCAAGCTTGAATCTTTTATGATTATTTTCTTTTAAAGTACTGATTTTTTCGAGTTTAATCAGCTGACCTTCCTTAATAATCGCCACCCTATCACACATTTTTTGAACTTCACTCAAAATATGTGAGGAAAATAAAATGGTTGTACCTTTCTTATTCTCATTCTTCAATAAATCGAAAAACTTCTGCTGCATGAGCGGGTCTAATCCACTTGTCGGTTCATCTAAGATAATAAGCTTTGGCTCGTGTAGTAGCCCTTGAACAATTCCCACTTTCTTTTTATTTCCAAACGATAAATCATTAATTTTTTTATTTACATCAAGATCCATGATTTCAACCAATTCCTTGATCCGTTTGCTGCAATCCTTTTTATAAAAACTAGCCGAATACTTTAATAGGTCCTTGACTTTCATATTGTCATAATAGAATACTTCAGATGGCAAATAGCCGATTTCCTTTTTAATTTCAGGAGCGAACGTAATCGAATCTTTTCCAAAAATAGTTGCACTGCCACTTGTCGGATAAATAAGGGATAATAATGTTCGAATTGTTGTTGATTTACCAGCACCGTTTGGGCCAATAAAGCCAAAAATCTCCCCTTCCTCAACAGTAAAGCTGATATCGCTAATTCCTCTCGCACTGCCGTACGTTTTGGTAAGATTTTTAATTTCAATGACATTCATATTCAGGTACCCCCTCATTATTTATAGAAACATTTTGTGAAAATCTCAAAATATTCATCTGCTTCAAGAAAGACCCTCTCATAATCAATCTCATGTGTTGGAGAAAGTTTTGCTTTTTGAAGCTCCTCTTCCGCCATTTTTTCAAATGCCCAAATGACAATTTTCAACACTTTTTGGATATCCATCCCATCTCTGAATCGTGAAATATCAATGCCTTCAAAAATTTTCTTTGTGTTTACTTTTATAAATTCATTTTGTCTATTTTCTATTACTGGTTTCACTTCATTTGCGTCTTCTATATAGGCGCTTTCTAAGAATTTTAAGACCTGAGGATATTTTTTTAATAACTCCATCTTTACTAGCGCTACTTGGCGTACTCTTGCGAAAAAATCTGTTTCAACCATATCAACTTTTTCAAATACTTCATTCACTAAAAGATCTACACAGTATTCATACAAAAACAAATACAATTGCTTTTTACTTTGAAAGTAATGAAACAGCAGCCCTTTTGATATTCCAGCCTCTTTCACCATTTCATTTGTTGAAGCATTCTCGTAGCCCTTTTGTGCAAACTCCTTAATTGCTGCATTTACTATTCGAACTTGTTTTTCTTTTTCAAGATTAAAAAACTTTGAAAACATCCTTCTTAGCCTTCCTTCTATGTCAATATTCTCAAGTTATTGACCACATCGGTCAATCATATTGTAATCCCATTGACTACACTGGTCAATATAATTAGAAAATTTATTTTCTATAAAGAAAACTCGCTGATTGGCGAGCCCCTAAGGGCGATGATTAGGCGTAGTTGCCCTTATGCGCTAGCAGAATTTATGGATATAAATTCTGATTGGTCAAAAAAAGCTAAAAAAACTGTATTAGATTGCTCTAATACAGTTTTTTGATTCCTATTATTTTTCCAATAAAGATGCAGCAGATCTAACCTCATTAGATCTCTTTAATCTACTTTAAAAAAGATTGGTTAAAGAGTTGCTCCACTTCTGCAGGGGGTAAAGGCTTACTAAATAAATAACCCTGCCCCACATTACAATGGTGTTCCTTTAAAACGAGGTATTGTTGTTTAGTTTCAATCCCCTCAGCCGTGACAAAAACATGCAAATGATGTCCCATATCAATAATTGTTTTGACAATCGCAATATCCCTCTGATTTATAGAAATATCATCTACAAAAGATTTATCAATCTTAATCTCATCGATAGGTAGGTATTTCAAATAACTAAGGGATGAATAACCTGTACCAAAATCATCAATAGAGATCTTAATTCCTAATTGTTTTAACTCGGTAAGAGTGCTTAAAGATCCTTGAAAATTATTCATAATACTTTCCGTTATCTCTATTTGTAGAAATTGTGGATCCAACTGGATATCACGAAATACGTTTCTGACTATTTTCAAAAAATCCTTATCTTGAAATTGGCGGGGGGAAATATTGACCGCTATACTTAGCGTTGAAAATCCCTCATTATGCCACTTTTTCAGCTGCAAACAAGCTTCATGCAAGATCCATGTTCCTATTGGGATAATCAATCCGGTTTCCTCTGCAATTGAAATAAATTGCAGTGGAGAAACCAAACCCCAATCGGGGTGTTTCCAACGAATCAAGGCCTCTAATCCCACTATTTCTCCCGTATGCAAGTTCACTTTTGGTTGATAATGAATGAAAAACTCATGATTAACAATAGCTCTTCGTAACGCATTCTCCATTTCCATTTTGTTACTGTTTTCCTTATCTAATACAGGTGTGTACAGTTGATAGTTATTACCACCAAGATTCTTAGCTTTGTACATAGCAATATCAGCCTGTTTAATTAATAAATCCTCATCTTCACCATCTTTTGGATAAAAGCTTATTCCAATACTAGGGGTAGTATAAAACTCATGGTTTCCAATATTGAATAACTTAGAAAATCCATCAATGATTTTTTGTGCTATCATTTCGGCTTTTTCCTGATCAACTATATCGAGGATGACACAAAATTCATCGCCACCAAAACGATAAATAGTACCATGATGACCCAAAAGTTGGACCATTCTTGTTGATACATTTTTAAGGAATACATCTCCAAAGGAATGCCCCATCGTATCATTAATAAATTTAAACCTATCTAAATCAATGAACATGACAGCAACCTGATTATTATGTTCTCTAGCTTTTTCAATTTTTTTATTTATATTTTTATGGAACATTGCACGATTAGGTAATTCAGTTAATTCATCGAAAAATGCCATATGCTTTATTCTTTCTTCACTATTCTTTCGATAAGTCACATCTTGAGTGACAGCTAAAAATGCCTTTTCTCCATTATAGTTAATCTCAGCAATCCTGGATTCAACATAGATGATCTCTCCATCAATTCGTTTGACAGGATATTCACATTGTTCAATCAGAGTCTGTTTACTATCTGCCTTCTCACGTTGCAATTGATATGTTTGAATGTAATTTTTATCAATAAAATCATAAATCGATTTTCCAATAATCTGCTCGTACGAGGTAGCCCCTAGTAATTCCAATCCTGCTTTATTGATAAAAACTAATTTTCCTTTAATATCAACAGCAATAGCATGCGGTGAGATTTCAACTAGATGTCGATACCTTTCTTCGCTTTTTGTAAGTTCATCATTTGTTTCCGTTAATTCTTGCAGTAAATTTCGATTAACAATCAAAATAGTGTTTTGTCGTATCACAATCAACACCATTACTAGGAAAAGCCCAATACCTAGCGAACCTACAGAATGAATCCCATGGTTGAATAATACAGATATCAACAAAATGAATGCTCCTACATATGGAATTAAATTATATTCATGGTTAGTTTGTGAGTAGTATTCAACCTGCTGACCTAAACGATACCTGGCATAGATGCTAGCAATTCCTATTATGAGTAACGGCAAAATCCATAATGGGTCAACAAACCCACCAGGTACATAGTTCCCCTTTGATAGTAAATAGGTATGTGCCGTATCCGCAAAGATTTGGAAGAAAAGTCCCACTATAATAATAGATAAAACTTTCTTGTTAACACTATACTTCGATAGATATAATAACCCAATTGTCACAAAAAGAAGTGCCAAATCGATAATCGGGTAAGCTAAGGAAAAAGTAACCTCCCAAATTGAATTAGAAGATGATGCTAATATGGGGGTTATTAGAAAATGGATGCTTAACGCAATTGCTGTTGTCATAAATATTGAAATGTTAAAAATGAAACGAACAAATGGAACGCCTTTTGTAATTGTGATTTCTATTATTAGTGCAGACAAGTAGAGAAGATATTGAACCAACCAGAGGAAATCTGCCCAACTAGGATAGGATGGTACCTTATATAGAGTGATTTGGTAATACCAGATACTTTGAGCAATGATAAATGACAAATTCCCCATCGCCAAAAAAACCCATACATATTTTTGTTTCCCCGTTAATTTCAGGATATACTGACAAATCCAGAAAATGCTTATTCCAGCCCCAATTAAAGGAAAAATAAATGTTCCCAGCAAAATGCGCATGGATTCATTATCTTTAAAGATATAAAGACATATATAAATAAATATCATATAGATAGTTGTAAAAATTATGCCAATCTTCCTCATGTTGTCTATCTCCTCGACCCAATATCTGATCCGACATTTTTCGACAATTCCAACTATAGTTTAACATAAATAAGTGGCTCAATGAGAGGCTTCTCTTCCCGTCATTTACAATCTATCTATTTCTAACCAACAGATAGAATTCTTCTGTCTTTATATAAAGACATGAAGAACGTCACTATCTCTATAGCTATCCAAACTATTTTTAAACAATAAAAACTGTAGAGGTATCCCTGCTACAGTCAAATTTTTTCACTTGTATATTATGTTTTGTCTTATTTTACTTTCAAACTCTTGTTTTGGTAATGGGCGACCGATGATATATCCCTGAATTCGATCACATCCATTTTCCCTGAGATATTCTAATTGCTCTACATCTTCTACACCTTCTGCAACAACTGTTAATCCTAAATTTTTCCCTAATTCTATGATTGTTTTTACAATTGCCTGATCTTTTAAACTAGTGACAATATCGTCTATAAAGGTTTTATCAATTTTAAGAGTGTCAAATGGAAGATGTCTTATTTGTGTTAAGGAGGAATAGCCTGATCCAAAATCATCTAAAGATATTTTCACACCTAGTTGTTTTAATCTTTCTAAAACGAAGGAAGCATGTTGTACATTTTGCATGATGCTTTCTGTTACTTCTAACTCGAGATATTTTGGATCAAGCTCCGTAACAGTAAGAGCTTCATTTACTTGCTGGTACAGATCCTTTTGCATGAATTGAATTGCAGAAACATTAACCGAAACAGATAGATCCTTTAGACCTTCTTCTTGCCATAATTTTGTTTGCCAGCAAGCCATTTGCAAAACCCAAGCTCCAATCTTATTGATCAGTCCTGTTTCCTCAGCAATTGATATAAAATCATCTGGAGGAACCATCCCCATTTCTGGGTGATTCCAACGAATAAGAGCTTCCATTCCTACTATTTTGTTTGTCTTTAATTCTAGCTTTGGTTGATAGTAAATTAAAAATTCATCCTGTTCCGTAGCTTTCCTTAAACCATTCTCAATCGTTAATCTCCTGTTAAATGAGTCTTTCATGTCAGGTGTGAAAATTTTATAGTTATTTTTCCCTTCATTTTTTACAGAATACATCGCTACATCTGCTCTTCTGATTAACACGCCCACTTCTTCGCCATGATCTGGGAAAAAACTTATCCCGATACTTGTAGTAATAAACAATTCATGCCCCTCAATCAGAAAAATATTATTTAAGGATTCTACTATTTTTTCTACCATTAAGATTACCTTTGTTCGGTCTCCTTCAGGTAACAGAATAATAAACTCATCTCCACCTTGCCTGCAAATGATTCCTTTATCATCTATACAGGCTTTAAGGCGTTTCGCCACATGTTGTAGTAAGATGTCTCCAATAGAATGATTTAGTGTATCATTAATAACTTTAAACCTGTCTAAGTCTAAAAAAAGAATGGCCATCTCTTCATTTTTTGCTTTTGCCTCATTCAATGCCCCACTAAGCTGCTTTTCAAAATAGCGTCGATTAGACAAGCCTGATAAAAGATCATGATAGGCGAGATATTCTACATTTGAGATGGATTCTTCAAGTTGTTCATTTTTCTCAACTAATTCCTTTGTTCTAAGTTGGACCTGCTCATCTAATTCTATATTTAACTCTTTGAGCTTTCCTACTAATACTTCGTTATGAACCCTAGTAAATATTTGTCGGAAAATAATAAGAAAAATAGAAATAGAAGACCCTACTACTAAACTGTTGATTTTCTTCTCATCATAGATCGTGATGAGAAACAGAATAAACACACTTAAATAGGGAAGCCATAATCTTACTTCACGGAGATAATTAGTCTTATGTTTATTTATATTCATTTGTATTTCCACTATATTTTCATTCGAATAATAAGAGGAAATACCAATTAAAAGTAATCCCAAATTCCAAAGTACTGCAATTGGGTTGCTACTTGAGTACATATTTTGTGATACCAAAAATAGATACACAGTATCTGCTACTATAAAACAAAATTGACCCACTATTATAAGGAAAAAGAATTTTGACGCTAATTTGATGTTTCTTGAGTTAAATATACTGATAAGACCGAAAAAAAGTGCCAATTCTGATATAGGGTACCCTGCATAAACAATTTTATATAGAATTCCATGATCAGCGGATTGCTCTAAAATGGGTTTGATAATAAATTCCCAACTTATTGAGGTGGTAACCGAAATAACAATTAATGCATCATAAATATGTTGGAAAACCTTAGATGTATTTGTTTTTAAAATAAGTTCATTAAATGCAAGTAGGCCTATTATGGGAGTTAGTATCCAAAAAAGATCTTGGATTCCCGGAAACGGCGGTGTTACCCTTAAATAAATTTCATAGAACATCCAGATAAGCATTGCAATCGTATAGCTAAGCATGGAAAAACAAAGCAGCAACCAAAAATTCCTATTTCTACCATTTTCTTTTCTGTACCTATTGAATAACCATAAAGCTGAAATTAAAGGAGCCGACGTTTGGAATAAATCGCTTCCTAAGATTAGTAGCCAATCATGTTTTTTAAATAGCTCTAACCAAGCTAAAAAGGCTATTATATGTAAACACAAAATAGATACTGCAATTTTATGAGACATTGTTTTTTTCATACTGTCACGTTCTTTCTATGTGCAATCGACAATAAATTATGATTTTATAGATATAGATATAATTTACCATATTTTTTTGTAAATCGGAGTCGGAATTTGTCGAAAATTGTTATTTTATCGTATTTTTTTACTATTTCGTTATAAAAAGGATTGCTCCCCTTGTTATATTTTTACATTTTTAAATCTAAATTTCTTCCCTTTAAAAGAAATCATGCTATCATAAAAATAGAAAATAGAAGGAGATGACAAATCTTGAAAGATGAATTAATGAAACGTTTTACTTCTTACGTAAAAGTGGATACACAGTCTAATGAGAGCAGTGAGACTTGCCCTTCCACTTCTGGACAGCTAACTCTTGGCAACATCTTAGTAGAAGAATTAAAAACCATTGGAATGGAATCGGTTACAATTGATGCAAATGGTTATGTAATGGCAACACTTCCTGCTACCACTGAAAAGCAAGTACCAACCATTGGATTTTTAGCCCATATTGATACAGCAACTGATTTTACTGGTAAAAATGTTAACCCACAAATCATCGAAAACTATGACGGAAAAGATATCGTTTTAAATGATTCCTTACATATTGTGATGTCTCAAAAGGACTTCCCGCAATTACCTGAATATATTGGCCATACATTAATTACTACGGACGGCACCACACTGCTTGGTGCGGACAATAAAGCAGGTATTGCTGAAATTATGACTGCCATGGACCATTTGATTCAGCATCCTGAAATCAAGCATGGCAAAATTAGAGTGGCTTTCACACCAGATGAGGAAATTGGAAGGGGCCCGCATAAATTTGACGTTGGAGCATTTGGTGCTAAGTATGCTTACACAGTTGATGGAGGTCCACTTGGCGAACTAGAATACGAAAGCTTTAACGCTGCTTCCGCAAAGATTACTATTAAAGGCCGCAATATTCACCCCGGATCTGCCAAAAACAAGATGGTAAACTCCGCCAAAATCGCAATGGAATTTAACAAAAGATTGCCTGTTGAGGAAGCACCTGAGTTTACAGAAGGATACGCGGGATTTTATCATTTAATTTCGATATATGGCGATGTTGAACAAACAAAGCTAAATTATATTATCAGGGATTTTGATAGAGAAAACTTCAATGCTAGAAAAAACACTATTGAAAGCCTAGTAAATGAGTTTAAAGGAACATACGGAGCAGACAATATCATCCTTGAAATGAAAGATCAATATTTCAATATGAGAGAAAAGATTGAGCCTGTTAAAGAAATTGTTGATATGGCCCAAGAGGTAATGGAAAGTTTGGATATCAAGCCATTAATCAAACCAATCCGTGGCGGAACAGACGGCTCACAGCTTTCTTACATGGGAATGCCAACACCAAATATTTTTACAGGTGGAGAAAACTTCCACGGTAAGTTCGAGTTTATTTCTGTTGATAATATGTTAAAAGCAGTTGATGTAGTCATTGGAATTGCTAAGCTTGTTGAGCAAAGAGCTTAATTGGATCCAAAATAACATAATAAATTGCTTACCAAATAACAGATTGACAATCATCATGGTCATTGTCCGAATTAGGGTGTTAATCCGTTTTATGCGCTTATGGTAGGTAAACCTTCATGTAACGTTCTTTGAAACTTGTCTGTTGATTTCCGCTCCAGATGCTTCGCTTTCCGCGGGCGGTTCGGGGAGCCTCCTCGGCGCTCTGGCGGAGGCTGCTGAAAAACTGGCGAATTTTTATTTTTCTCATTGGATGTGGATAAAAAAAGCAGCTAGTTGTCCGAATTTTGGATAACTAGCTGCTTTTTTCTTGGTTACTTTTATATTCTATCTTATTTTTTCTCAGAGAGGAGCTTTATAATCCTCTTGAGATTGACTGCGAATATCGCTGTAGCTCCTTGTATTTCCATGCCAAATAGACCCATAGATGACGCCACATCATACCCGTGTCTATGTTTAAGTTCACTATTTTTCGCCTCAATTTTATAGCGTGTTTTCGCTAGGTTTTTAAAACTTCCGTATTTTGAAACGCTTCTTGACCTGTATGTTCCGTTGATTTGATGGTTACTGAATAGGACTTACTTTTCGCTCCTTCTTTATAACATCCTTCACGGAAAAGACAAACAGCACATTTTTTAATATCGAAAAGGTACTTGATTCTAGGGTTTTTATCTTGATTCTTTCTTTCTTCATATTTTTTTCGAATGGCCATATGCCCGGCTTTACAAACATACATCCCTGCATCTTTATTAAAATTAAATTCATCTTCTTTTGTTCTTCTACCATATGTAATAAGTGGATGCAGTCTAGAAACAAGTGTTAATTGGTGTTCTTTTGTATAACAAATATTATTTTTCTCAGAGTAGGCAGTATCCCCAATAATTGTATTAATTTCCATTCCTGTTGCTTGGCTTTTTTTAATTAATTCCTGCAGATATTTTCCATCATTTTTTTCACCTGTTGTCACAACTGCAGCAGTAATAATTCGTTCATCACTCATTGCAATATGCGTTTTGTAGCCAAAAAAAGAAGAATCAGCTGTTTTATGTCCTACACGTGCGTCTGGGTCTGTTGAAAAAGCCAGTTGTTCTGTATAATCTTCCACTACTTCTTTTAGTACATTTAATTTTTCCTTTACAGCTGGGGTTGCCGCAATTTTAGGTTCTGACTCGACAACAGAAATGATTTGACGGCAATAATTTAATTCATCTGTTACTTCGTTAGAAGTTGTTTTGGATGGGAATTTCTCTTTCATGGATTCATCGAACTGATAAACGGCTTTTCGCACATTTTTTGATTTCTCCTGCAAAAATTCTCTCGGTGATTTTTGGTTATAACGTGCTTTTGTATGTGTAGCATCAACAATAATGGTTTTATTTTTAATAATTTCCTTTTCAATTGCAATCTCAACGGTCTTTCCAATGAGCATATCTAATAAACCCACATCTTGAAGACGGAGTTTACGGAATTTTGTTAAAGAACTTGGGTCAATTACGGAATCTTCTGGTGCCATATCGAGGAAATATTTAAACGACATATCATATTTTGAACGTTCTACTACATCTATATCTGACAAATCATAAATTGATTTAAGCAATAGATATTTGAACATACGTATCGGTGACACTGCATTCCGACCGTTATCAAGACAATATTTCGTTTTTAATTCTTCAAGAATAAATGAAAAGTCAACTAGTTTATTGATTTGGCGAAGCATATTATCCTCTGGAACTACGAGATCAAAAATAGCTAAATATGGACTGAAATTGAGAGATTCTTGATTGGAAATCATTTAGATATCACCTACATACATTTAATATCATTATTATAAGACAAATAGGCAGTTGAAAGTTTGATTAATTCAAACTTTCAACTGCCTAAAAAAATGGGACTTTTTCAGTGGCCTCGCTCTGGCGCCTGCGGGGTCTCCCCAGCCCCGTACTCCCGCAGGAGTCTCGCATCTTCCGCTCCAATCAACAGGGTGTCAAAATTAACATTAGACTTTAACATGGGCAGGTAAAATATCCCCTATTAATCAAAAAGGCGACTTAAAATTCACATCTGAATTTTAGAGTCGTCTTTTTTTAGCTAAGCAGAATTTATATCAATAAATTCTACTAGCGCATAAGGGCAACTACGCCTCTGTCATCGCCCTAAGGGGCTCGTCAATCGGCGAGTTTTCTTTAATACAGTTATATATCCTTAAAAGAAAGTTTTTCAGTGACCTCGCTTAAGCGCCTGTTGGGTCTCCACCAATATCATTAAAATAGAGGCTTTTTGGAATCACTTTTCTACTTTATCTACCTGAGTTGATTGGAGCGGAGGGCACTTGACTCCTGCGGGATTAGAGGGAATGGGAGACCCCACAGGCAGTACGCCGAGGAGGCTCCCATCCCTCCCCGCGGAAAGCAAGTGCCCGGAGTGGAAATCAACGGGCAAAGTTATGGTCTAAATACCAATCAACAGGGTGGCAAATGAACAATGCGCTTTAAAATAGTCAATGTAAAAAGGGAACTTTTTAGTGCCCTCCAAAATACCCCAAGCATTTTTCCATGATAAATAATATGCTAATTCAGTTGTGATTTGGACAGTTAATTACGTTTCTCTCCAAGTTATCGGACCACTAACCCTATTAAGGGTTAGCCTTCCTTTTGTACTAAAAAATGGAATCTACTTTTGAATAATTATATCAGAGGAAACATCGGATTTCCTTTCATTCCAACCCATAAATCAGAGTGTTCCATTTGGCTAGCTATTTGTAATAACCAGTCCTCCTTACCTTTTGGTGCCATAATTTGAACACCAAGTGGGAGGCTTGCTTTTGTTAGATGAACTGGAACACTCATGGCTGGCTGCCCTGTTAAATTGGCTAATTGTGTAAACGGTGTATAGGTTAAACTAGCCTCAAACATGTCATAAACAAGTTGTTGTTGTTCTGATTTTGTTAAATCGTCTACTTTTAATAATTCTGCAATTTCTTTTTCCGTATGTGTAAGTTCTTTTATTTTTGGAGCAGCGCTTGCTGTCGCTGGCGTTACATATAAGTCATACGTTTGGTGAAACTCTGCCATTTGGGCAGCGGCCACATCCCATTCTGCAATACTTTGTGTAAATTCAGCAGCGGAAACATGTTTTCCTGTAGTAGTTAACACCCACGCAACAATTTCCATATCATTAACTGTAATGGCTCGTCCCATTGTCTTTTCGATGGAATCCACCATTCCTGCCATTTCACCACAATTCATAATATAGTAATTTTCCATTAATCGCATTCCGTCAACATGATTACCTTGTTCTTCTACCAAATGCCCTTGTTCCTCAAGCCACTTAACCGTTTTATATACCGCGAACTTCGCTTCCTCACTAACAGGTGTCCCTACAGGAGATTCGGTTGTAAACGCTACTCTAAATTTCCGATTATGATGCTTGTTTAGTTCGCCCAGATAACTACCAGCAAATAAGGGTGTTTGAAATGCTGCTTCAGGTTGAATAATTTGTAAGACATCCAAAAGGGCTGCACTATCCCGAACCGTACGCGATAATGCAAAATCAATCGATGCTCCTTGCCATTGGCGGCCTACCCCAGGGCCTACAGGTGTTCTACCTCTTGTCGGCTTTAGACCAAATAGACCTGTAAATGATGCAGGTATTCGTATTGATCCACCTCCATCACTTGCTCCTGCAATCGGGACGATTCCTGATGCAACACTTGCAGCAGAACCACCACTTGAGCCACCTGGTGAATAATCCGGATTCCATGGATTTCTGGTAGCTCCGTGAACTACCGGCTCCGTTATATTTTTTAAACCGAATTCGGGTGTATTCGTATGTCCAATAAATAAAAAACCTGCTCGGCGAAGGCGTGCGACAAAATTCGAATCTCTCCTCGCCAGATGATCAATAAATAATTTTGACCCCGAAGTTAACGGTTCCCCCTCTATTGCTTGAGAGATATCCTTTAAAACAATCGGAACGCCTGCAAATGGCTGCTCACTAATTTGCAACTGTTCTATTTCTTTCATAACGATTTCTTTTCTTGTTCGGATTACTGCATTTAAGGTAGGATTTACCTCATCTAGTCGATTGAAAGAAGCCTCAACCAATTCTTTCGGGGAAACTTGTTTCTTTTTAACTAAATTTGCTAAATCTACCCCATCAAGTGCTGAATATATTACCTTATCCATTACACTACCTCTTTTTATTTTTATTTTTTTACCTTCTTTTTAGTTTTGAGAGATATTTATCCCCCAAAAAACAGAGAAAATAGGCGATATTCCGTGAAAAAATATTTTTATCAGCGAAAAGTAGAGATATATCAGCGAAAAAATTGTTTTATCAGCGAAAAGTGGAGATATATCAGCGAAAAGTCCATTTTATCAGCGAAACGAAGAGTAAGGTCAATAACAACAATCTACTAGTAAAGAGCCTTATTTTTTTGCTAGACTTTGTTGCATTTTCCTGTTGATACCGCTCGAGAGGTTCGCCTTCCGCTCCAATCAGCTAGGGCAGTTCTCAAAAAGCCTCTATACTCCATCTTTTAAGTAATCTACTTAAACATTATCATGTACGATTGAAAAATTGTACCAAAGTGTACCGTTAAATTGTTTATCCACCCTTTTACTGAATTATCCCAATAAAATAGAATTGATCCAAATCATTGTGCCCTAGATTTCCTTGTCGTAAAATAACAGAGGGAGTCGCCTCGGCTTTCAATTCTGTTTTGATCGTTCTTCTTCAAGGCACTCTTTTATACCTGTTTGACTATCTCACCACTTATAGGCTGAGATTCATATACTATTATCTTTAAGAAAGAGGAGGAAATATACAATGCTTACAGAAAAATTTTTCGAAGTGATCAATCAAGAAGGAGTTACTTCTATCGTGTCCTGGGGGGGAAATGAGGCCCATGTTGTTAACACTTGGAATTCATATATCAATGTAACAGATGATAAAAGAGTTCTTATCCCTGCAGCAGGAATGTACAGTATTGAAGAAGATGTTAAGGAAAATAATAAAGTTAAGATAACCGTTGGAAGCAAGGATGTCCAAGGTACTTACGGTATGGGCGCTGGCTTTAGAATTGAAGGAACCGCTAATTTCCTTACAACTGGCGCGGAATACGAAATGATGAAGGGTAAATTCCCATTTTTAAGCAGGGTTCTTGAAATTACAGTTGAATTTGCTAAACAAACTTTATAATCTCGTATTTTAACGGAACGTATTAAAAAGTGAGAGTGACTACACAATGCGACAATTATTGACATCAACGACCATCCTCGCCGCATTTCAATGGCTGTTTTTTATTTTTGCTAATACTTTTGTTATCCCGATTTCAATTGGAACTGCTTTTCATTTAACCCCAGAAGTTATTGCAGTTACAATGCGAATTTCATTTATTTTTACAGGGACAGCTTGTATTCTGCAAGGATTGATTGGACATCGTTTCTCATTGATGGAAGGCCATGGCGGACTTTGGTGGGGACTAATGATCGGCTTAGCTGCCTCGGCTCCTTCGGTTGGAATTAGCTATACAACCCTTGGAGGCGGCTTGGCAACTGGAATTCTGTTGTCTGGCATTGTGATTATTTTATTAGGCTTGCTAAATTGGGTCCATTTGATTCAAAAATTGTTTACACCAATGGTCATGACTGTTTACTTATTTTTATTATCCATACAACTAACCTTTATCTTTTTTAATGGAATGATTAAGGTAACAGGTAAAGGGAATATCGACATACCTGTTACCTTGTTTTCTCTCTTCCTTGTTTTTATTGTTATTTTTATCAGCATTAAAGGAAAAGGGATGATAAGTAACTTCGCCATTTTAATAGGAATTATTATCGGGTGGGGTTTTTATGTTTTACTATTTGGAGCAAACAAGTCGGCAGAAAGTGCGGCATTCGCCCATTTAACTTTATTTCCATTAGGTAAACCTAATTTTGAAGTCGGAATTGTCATTATTGGTTTTATAGGTGGATTACTAAGCTTATCAAATAGCTTTACATCTATATATGCTGCAGAATCTTTATATAAACAATCTTTATCTAAAAAAGGGACAAGAAATTCCCTTATATTGACTGGTTTTTATGGTTGTCTCACAGCCTTTTTTGGCTTAGTTCCATTTGCAACTTATACCTCTTCAATCGGGTTTTTAGAAAGCACTCGAATATTGGATAGGAAACCCTTTATCCTAGCGGGGGCACTCGTTACATTACTCGGGATTATTTCACCTTTTGGATCCTTTTTAGCATCGATGCCGATAACAGTTGGGAATGCTGTTTTATTTGTAGCATATATCCAAATGTTTGGCACTACATTAAAGGGGATAAAGGATTTTCAATTTAACTCCAAAACCATTTATCGAATCGCAATTCCTGTTTTAATAGGCGTATGTATCATGAATATGTCACCCACCTTATTTTCCAATTTACCAATGTATATTCGCCCACTCTTAAGTAATGGCTTACTAATGGGGATCTTACTTTCAATTTTTCTTGATAAATTGGTTGTATGGTCAAAATACGATTAATATTTTTCCATCATAAAAAGCTAATCCAATTTGCGGATTAGCTTTTTGTTTTTGTTACATTTCCCGGTAACTTACCATTATTTTTAATTTCTTGATAGAGGTGGTGGAGTAACCCAAAAAACACGATTCCCCACGCTGCCATTGCAACAAACACCATCACTCGCGGGATACCGATAAGAAATGGAAGAGATAACGCTTTGGCAAGCTGGAACGTACTCGTTGTGTACATAGCAATCGGGAACGCCATTCCCCAAAATTGAGGATCATATGTCAACGGGTAATGGTGATAGAGATGTCGCCAAATCATAAGAATAAACAGCAATGGAATCCACCATGTGCCTGTAATCCAGAAAAATAATGTAAATCCTTTTAAGAAGGGCAGCATATCCACGAGAAAAGGCCAATTCTTAGCATGCAGCATAAGGGTCGATCCCGCTAATGTCGTAATCGCCACTGCTCCCATATTGATCCAATATGGAGGAGTAAGTGCAGCGTACTTAAACTCTAAGAAAGTAAATCTGTAGAAGATTAGCGTAATAATATTTAGATATAACATACAGCCTAGCAAATACATGCATAAGGTGAAAAATAGAACGATTTCACGTCCACTTCCAATAAAGGATGATAACAATGTACCAAGAACGGAAACAGACTGTGTGGCAACCGCAGCAATTAACCATGCCCCGTTAATCCCTTTACCAAGAGTAGGTTTGTGTTTCCCTACTGTAACCGCTGTGAAAAAGGTGTACATAACAATAATCCACAAAAGAATTCCAAGACCCCATAGAAAGGTAGCAACTGTATGATTATTGGCTACAACGATCAACTGGCTTCCAAACATACAGGTTCCCGCAACCAAGGTGAAAAATCCTGGGCCGTTTGAATGGCTTGTCAAATCCGCTATGACTCGAGGAAAGTAGTTAATCAGACGGAAAATAGTAAAAAACCACAACAACATGTATGCAACGATATTAAAATACAATAAACTCTTTGAAATTGGCTCCATTCCAAGCAAATGAGAGGCAATCGACAATGCCCCTGTAGCCATTACTAATGAGAAATAGCCTGAAAAAAGATTTTCTGCTGTGCGCCTAATAAAGTGAATCATCATACCACTCCTAAATTGCGGTATTTCATTTGCTGTTTAATAAATTGTTTAGTTTAAATCGTATAGTATTAACTATAAAAAGGCAATAAACGTTTCACTTAGAAAGCTTCCTACTCTATCTTATTTAGGATTCGATTTAGTTTAGAAATAGCATAATCCAAATCAATTAGATCCTCCCCACTTAAGTTTGAGAGCCGATCACATAATACCGCGTGGAATTCTTCCCACCGTTTACTGACAATCCTACTTCCCTCCTTCGACAAATTCAATTTCATCACACGTTTATCAGAATTATCTTGAACTTTTACAACAAAATCTAATTCCTCTAATTTGTTAATTAAGGGAGTTAGTTGCTGCTTGGAGATACTAATATTTTTGGCTAGTTGAGTCATAGAAATACCTGCTTTTTCCTGGAACAATTCCTCTAAAATATGAAACTGCAAATGAGTCAACTCCGATTGCTTTTTCGGACTCGCATTGGTTTTGTTCATTGAATTATAAAACTGAGGAAGAAGCTGAATCCAATTTGCGGCAATTTGTTCAACCTTTGAAGACATGTATATTTCCTCCTGTAAAATGGTTATTGACTGATTGTACATAATTATTTACGATGAGACAATTGAATTTATCTCTATCTTATCAAAATGGCGCTAGGATCATGAATAACAATCTTTGCTTATGATAAAAGTGCGGCAAGCAAGTCTTTTGTTTTCAGCCACTACAGGAGAGATTTGACACATCAATTGATATACTAAATAAAAAAAACTCGTTCGTTAGACGAGTTTTTTTACAGTTTTTATATGATCACTTTTTTCTGCGTTTCTTGGGCATCAAATAGATATTCGCCATCACCAATACTAATAATCTTGCCTTTTAATTCCTGAACTTCAGTTTTAAAGATCAATTGCTTTAACTGATTATCATTTCCCTTTTTAAAAATAAAAGACTTATCGCCAATACCGAGTATGACAGAAGTTTCATCAGATTCCTCAATTGATAGATTAAATAACGATTGCCAGTGCGCTGCAGTGATAATTGGATCTGAAACAAAAAAGACTGCACTTTCTAGCGTAACATCACCAGCCGGGTGGGGAGTAATTACCCCGAAGTCAGTGAGGCTTTCTAATCGTTCTGAATCAGTTCCCTTCCATTGAATAATAAATGGATAAACGAGATCCTGGAAGTTTTCCTCAATCGTCATCATACGCCATTCAATTAGCTGACCACGTTTATCCAAACGACTTCCATCAATAATGGCAGACAAGGTAAGGCCTTGTTCCTTCAATGATGCCGCCGTAGCATCAATATCATCTGTACGAATTGCAATTCGTAGCATCGTTTCACGTTCTGGCAATAAAGTTACGGCATCTTTAACCACACAGTTGACCCCAATTGATTTTTCCGCCAAATTTTGGTCTTCAATTCCTAAAAATTCAATGTAGGTTAACCCAAAATAACTAAGGGCATTATATGTACCCCATTTTTTATGTGAGCCACCTTTGAAGGCCACTAGTTTATTATCCTTAAAGGTCTTTATTGCTGTTTCCAAATCATTTATATAATGAACGGTATGATCCCAATTTAATGTTGTCATCATTCATGATCCCTACCTAATTGAGTTGTTCGCTTAACAGCCGCAAGTACACTTCTTTGTAGACCAGCCGCAAAGTCACTGTTATTTAATTCATAAAGGGCATGAATGCCTACGCCACCCGCTGAGTTATTACTATCGAGTAATTGCCGTGGATGGCGCCCACTTTGTTGCAGCATCACGACCGCACCAGCAACATTTTCGAGAGCAACCTGCCATGCTTGTTCCCTAGATAGGCCTGCAAGTACGCCTGCATCTGCAAACGATTCAATGAAATAATAAACATAGTTCGGACCAGCAACACCAAAACCAGTAAAAATATCAATGAGGGATTCATCCAAATATTGAACCTTCCCAAAACCATTTAAGAAATCCTCAACCTGTTCTTTAGATGCATAGGCATTCAGTGCCACCCCACTATATCCAAACCCAGTATCGGTCAAAGTGTTTGGAATACAGCGGATGATCGGACGCCCATCCCCTATATAGCCCGCAAGCTTTTCAATTGTCACTCCGGCAACAATCGATAGGATTGCCGTATCTTGCTTAGCGAATTGTTGAATATTCCGTCCCACTGCGGCCAAATCATCCTGTGGACGAACCGCAATTACAATGAGATTTGCATCCGCAAGTGCAGTCTCTTGTGAGATATCATCTTTGGTACCATAAGTCCTGCTTAAAAGCCGGATGCGACTTTCGTCGATATCTGTAATGCTGATATAGTCAGCTGCAACTGTCTGATTGGATACACTAGCACGGATGATGGCTTCAGCCATTTGACCACCACCGATAAAATGAATTCGTTTCTTTTTCACCGTAAATACTCCTTCCTAATTGCTTCCCCATGCTTCTGGAAGAATGAAACCATCGTATTTTCCCTGAGACTTAATATACTTTTCAAACTTGGTGGATTCATATGCTGCTTTTAAGTCTTTTGCCCATTTTGTATTTTTATTCTTCTTATTTATAGATACGATAATTCGATGCTGTTTAGGTGTATTTTCAACTTTCAATGCATCGGTAATTTTTTTACCAGCATTGGCAATATAATTCCCATTCACAACACCGTAATCAACATCTGCAAGTGACACCAAAATTTGAGCTGGATCCAAAACCTTTAATTTAATATCGTATTTATTTGGCTCAACACTATTTAGGTTAAAATTTATTGTCTTTGTATTTGATTTTACTTTCACCCAACCAAGTTCTTCTAAAATCCTTACTGCTCGTTCTTGATTTACTGGATCATTTGGAACCGCTACCGTTGTACCATCTTTGACCTCACTAAGCGATTTATGATTTTTAGAATACAGACCTTGAGGGGCACTAGGGACAAAGGAAATTCCTATCATATCCGTCTTTTGCTCTTTATTAACCCCTTCCATATATGCTGTACTTTGGAAAATACTAGCGTCGATTGAACCCTCTTGCATTGCCGGATTAACCTGCATATTTTGGGAAAATGTTTTGATATTTACCTTATATCCCTTATCCTCTAAAATTGGCAAAATACTTTTACGGAACTGTTCCTCATAAGTCCCCACTCCAAAGCCAACTGTAATGTTCTTTTTATCAACTGATTTTTCCTCTTTTCCGCAGCTTGCGAGTACCAATAGTAAACCTATTAAAATAGCAATCCCTATTTTTTTCACCGAATTATCTCCTTTTCAAATACAGAATCATGTAATTGCCCTAAAGCCTCATCCGTAACATTAACTGGAATAGAACAATTTGGAGCCAATATAAACGGTTCATCTGACGTTAGCCTTAAAGCTTCATTAGCCTGAGTCCGAATACTGTTGATGTCGTTTTTTGCAAATAAAGAGTGATCAACACCGCCCACTTTTGTTGCTTTTAGTGGAGCAGTCAAGCCAATATTACCAGCTGCAAATGTATCCCAGCTAATACCGTCTATCGGATAGTCATTAAAACGTTCAGGATGAGCGTAGGCACCACATGTATGAAGAATCCGCTTTCCTCGAGCCGCTTCAAGGACAATCGAATCATATTGTCTTGAAAATTCATTGAAAGCAGGTTCATCAAACAAATCCGGATGGGCCGTACCTGTCACCGCATAGAATATTCCTTCCACACCGGCATGCTCTAGTTCTGTCACATAATCCGCCAAGGTTGATGCTATCGCATGTAAGGCACGATGGATGCCAGCAGGTTGTTCTGTGAATAGTTTCTTTAGAGAGACAGGACTTTCACTACCATAAATAGTATTTTTAACATAAGCTGATTGACCAGCTAGGAATAATAAAATGGTTAATGGTGAAAAAATAGTCTGAACAAGTGGTGTATCAGGCAGTCCTTGGCGAATTTGTTTTACAGCCTCTAATTGTTCTGCTAAAGGAGCTGAGCTTGTTGCCTTTTTTACTTGAATATCCCAAACATCTGATGGTATCTGAATTGCCGCCCTTGTTTGCTTTGGAAAAACTGACTTGTAATCATGAAAATCGTAGGTATTTCCCCATACCTCTGCATAATAGGTTGCACGCGGATTAATTTTCACCCAATCCCAATCAAATTGCTTGGTGAACGAAACCGTCGCTTCTGCTAGATCTTCTGCATTCTGTTCTTTATCGATAAAATGTCTCCACCCACTAACAATCGGGCGATCTGCCCGTTCACCACACAGTAATGCTTCAAAACGC
Organism: Neobacillus sp. PS3-40; assembly: GCF_030915485.1. Taxonomy (GTDB): domain Bacteria; phylum Bacillota; class Bacilli; order Bacillales; family Cytobacillaceae; genus JAUZPL01. The sequence goes on from NZ_CP133266.1 coordinate 2,210,162, forward strand.
TCTTTCTTTTGCCAAATACCCATACAATTACCTCCCTTTTTCACCAATAAAAAAACTCTTCTTAGGAAATAAGAAGAGGAAAATTGTCTGGTGAGACGCCCCTTCTTATCTACCAAGCATTACACTTGTTGGAATTAGCACAGTGCTCTTTTAAAGTCTGCTGCTGAGGTATCAACGGGCCAAGTCCCTTCACCTCTCTAGATAAGAAATCCGAGTTATTTAATTGGAATAATAAGATAATAGCATGCTGGAAATGATTGGTCAATCCATTTTAAGAAAATTAAATTTTATCTGTAAAATCAAGCAATAAAAAAACAAGGTGAAAAATTTCCCACCTTGTGATTAATAGCTGCTATAAAATTTGATTTAAAAACCGTTGTGTTCGCTCATGCTTAGGATTAACAAAAAATTCACTTGGAGGGCCCTCTTCGATTATATTTCCATCTGCGAGCATGATAATTCGATCTGCAACTTCTTTTGCGAATCCCATTTCATGAGTGACAATTACCATCGTCATTCCATCACTTGCAAGATCCTTCATAACCTGTAGTACCTCTCCAACAAGTTCAGGATCCAAGGCAGAGGTTGGTTCATCAAAAAGCATAACTTTTGGTTCCATTGCCAATGCTCTCGCAATAGCAACACGTTGCTTTTGCCCACCAGACAGTTGGTCTGGATAATAGTGGGCTTTATCATGTAAACCTACCTTTTGAAGGAGGACCATCGCTTTTGAACTAGCATCTACCTTTGACACTCCCCTTACATAGATAGGAGCCTCGATGATATTTTCCAACACTGTCTTATGGGGAAATAGGTTGAAATGCTGGAACACCATCCCAACCTTTTCCCTTATTTTATTAAGGTTCGTCTTCGCAAGATTTATAACTTCAGCATCAATGGTGATGTTCCCACTCTCTGCAACTTCTAGAAAATTTAAGCAGCGCAAGAGAGTACTTTTTCCGGAACCACTTGCACCTATAAGAACAACAACCTCTTGCTCGTTTACTTTTAAATCAATGCCTTTTAATACTTGGAGATTACCGAAGGATTTTGATAAATTTTTTATTTCAATCACGCGATACTTACCTCCTTCGGCTTACTCACATCAAACTTTTTCTCAATTCGATTCGTAAACCATGTGAAAATGAGAACGATGATCAAATAATAAAGTCCCACTACAAAATACGTTTCAAACGGCATATAGTTTTCACCTTGTACACTAAGTGCAGTGTTATACAAGTCCGTAACAGATATATAGGCGACAAGGGATGAATCCTTTAAGCTAATGATAAATTGATTCGCAAGAGGCGGAATTGCTCTTTTGAAAGCTTGTGGGAAAATAATTCTTCTCATTGAAAGAGAATAAGGCATCCCTAGTGACCTAGCCGCTTCCATTTGTCCCCGATCAATTGATTGGATAGTCCCTCTGAATATTTCAGCAATATATGCACCTGTATGAATACTCAAGGCAAGCGCACCTGCAGTGAAACTATCCAAATTTACGATATTCGCTAAGCCATAATATAAAAACATAATCTGAACAATCAGTGGAGTACCACGTATAATTCCAATATAAATATCAGAAATACGATTAAGTAATTTAATAGACGAAATTTTAAACCCTGCAAAGATAAACCCAATTATTGTCGCAATTACAAGAGAAACGGCTGTTATAGAGATCGTCATCCATGAGGCCTTTAAAAATGCCATTCCATGTTCATTCAGAATTCCCATTATATTTTGCAAAAAAGTCATGATATCTCTATAGGCCTCCTTTACTAAAAATTACATAAACTACTTTTTCTCTAAAATATTTTCATTGAACCACTTTTTACTGATCTTGTCATAAGTACCATCATCACGCATCAATTGAATGGCTTTATTAATTTTATCAACTAATTGTTTATTTCCCTCTTTAACCGCTACACTTACGCGATCTTCATTTAGCAAGTCACCAACTGCTTTAATTTTTAAGCCTTTTTCATTTTTAGCACTAACCCCAACAATTTTATCGGTAATGACAGCATCTAATCTACCTAATGCCAAGTCTTGAAGCGCATTTACGTCTGTTGGGTATCCCTTTACATTATCGGATAATTTCTCAGCCATATCCTTCCATGTACTTGCTTGAATAACTCCAATTGTTTTTCCTTTTAAATCCTCTTTTGATGCAATATCACTATCTTCTCCTACGAAAATTTGTGCACCAGATAGATAGTATGGGTTTGTAAAATCAACTTGCTTATCCCGTTCAGGTGTTGCAGTCATACTTCCGATAATAGCATCATATTTATTTGCTTTTAATCCTTGGATGATCGTTTCCCATGGATTGGTGACTGGATTTGCTTTTAGCCCGATCCGTTTTGCTATTTCAGTTCCAATTTCCACATCAAAACCTGTTAGCTTTCCGTCTTTCTTAAAGTTTAATGGTGGATAAATACCTGTCATTGAAAAGGTTAAAGAACCTTCATTTACTAGTTTGAAGTCCGAACCCTCTGCTTTCGCAGTCTTTTCTGTACTGTTGCTTGCTTTACTTCCACATGCTGAAAGGACCAAAAGCAAAGCAATCACTGATATAATCATCAGTTTTTTCATCCTAATTCCCCCTTTTTATAAAGAAAACTTGGCTAGCGCCAAGCCTTAAGGCGCCGGCGATCGCCTAGTTGCACTTATGCTGCTAAGCAGAATTTATGAATATAAATTTTCTGCTTAGCAAAAAAAAAACACCGCCAGAATTGAATATGACGGTGTTCTTTACACCCTCATCCATAAGCATTGAAAGAATAGTTCTCCACAATTCATTTGAATTGTGACAGTTCTGCCCCTATTCGAGTGCAGCCCCAGCCTCCTGAAAACAGTGATTTCAGAAGCTTCGGCGATTTATCCTTTTTCCTATTTTCATAGATTTCACTTAAATCTCCAATAGGATACTAATAAAAATCGCGACCTCTACCCCATCTCAATGCTCTTGTAGATGAGGATTTATTATTTAATTTGGTAACTCATATGCAGATTATATACAGGTTTTTGAATAAATACAATACTTTTTCTACAAATTTCAACATATTCAAAGTTCTTGACGTATGTTTATACTTTGATATACATTCTTATTAATACTAAAATTATACTAAAAAAGGTGGCTTTATCATGTTGCAATGTCGCGAAGACGTGCTGGCTTTTACAAAACAACTCGTTAACATTGAAAGTATTGTTAACACAGAAGGTGAAAAAGCCATTTCCCAATCTTTATTTTCAATACTTTCTAATCTCCCATATTTCACAAACAATCCTTCTCATATAAAAATAGCCCAAACCATAAATGATGATCACGAGAGATACAATGTTCTTGCATTTGTAAAAGGGACTAAAGGAACTAGTAAACGGACAGTTATTCTTATGGGGCATATGGATACTGTTGGCATTGATGATTTTAACCAATTAAAGAAACTAGCTTGCTTCCCAGATGAATTAATGGAAGCTCTAAAACATGAGGATCTACCACCTTCTGCTCAGGATCATTTGCAATCGGGTGACTGGTTATTTGGGCGAGGTATCCTCGATATGAAGAGTGGTGTAGCAAGTCATCTGTATTTGTTAAAACATTATTCAGAGCATCCCGAAGAGTTAGATGGAAACATTGTTTTCTTAGCAGAGTGTGATGAAGAAGATAGCTCCCATGGAGTTCTTTCCGCTTTAAAAACATTTAAAAGTTGGAAAGAGGAACATCATTTTGACTATGTTGCAGCCATCAATTCAGACTTTGTTTCACCACGATATGTTGGAGATGAAAATCGTTATATTTATAAAGGGACAGTGGGAAAACTTTTACCCTCTTTTTTCATAACCGGAGCAGAAACACATGTAGGTTCCTGTTTTGAAGGGTTGGATCCAAACTTTATTGCTGCTGAATTAACGAGACAAATTAATTACAACCCTGAACTTTGCAACGAAGCTTTTGGTGAGACTACTGTTCCACCAGTCTCTTTAAAACAAACAGATTTAAAGCCATCCTATACTGTTCAGACAGCGTTGTCAGCCTATGTGTACTATAATTTTTTCATTCATTCATGGTCTCCTAAAGATGTACTAACGAAGTTAAAAGAACAAGCATTAATCGCATTTAAGCGGTCCCTTGCTTCTTTTGATGATAGATATAAGCAATATTGTGCCTTGAGCGGTGAACCTTATCTGAATCCACCTTGGGGGCCAAGGGTTTACACATATGAGGAAATGGAACAAATGCTTATTGAAGAGAATGGCAATCCGTTCGTTTCACATATGGATCAATTTAAACAAACGCTCTTACTAGATACTACACTTGACACAAGAATGTTTGCAGCAAGAGTAGTCGAAGAGGCTTGGAAATGGATGAAGGATAAAAATCCGGCCATTATACTTTTCTATTCCTCTCTTTATTCACCAAGAATAGAATTGACAGGAAAAACAAATCACGAACAAGCTTTAATTGACGCATTGGATCAAGCGGTGGAAGCCGTACAGCCAAATTACCAATTTCCTATTATCACCAGAAATTTCTTCCCGTATATTTCAGATATGAGCTTTGTTGCCCTAAGTGATGATGATGAAGGCATAAATGCTGTATCAACTAATGACCCTGGTTGGGGTACAAAGCATTATGTTGACTATCAAGATATTCGAGATATTAATGTACCTGTAATCAACATTGGCCCTTATGGATTAGATGCCCATAAAAAACTAGAGAGAATGGAAATGACCTACTCTCTTGAAATGGTGCCAAATTTAACAAACCTTGTCATAAAAAATCTACTTAAATAGTAGCCTAAAAATTAAGGAACAAAGAAACCCACCTATTCTATCAGGCGGGTTTCTTTCACTTGCTTTACGAATCTAGCTCAAGAAAATAGAGCAAGCTTCCTATTAAGCATGAATTTCCTTACCATAGACTGCTAATGCCGCTTCACCAATAGCTTCTGCCAATGTTGGATGGGGATGTATCGTATGCGCGATGTCCATCGCCGTTGCATCTAATACTCGCGCAAGGCCAGCTTCTGATATCATGTCAGTAACATGCGGCCCTACCATATGTGCTCCTAATAGCTTATTGGATGCTTCATCAACGACAAGCTTAACAAAACCATCTGATTCTCCAAAAACGAGTGCTTTGCCAATCGCGCGGAATGAGAATTTACCTATTTTTACTTGATAGCCTTTCTCTTTTGCCTCGTCTTCTGTTAAACCAACACTTGCAACTTCTGGACTGCAGTATATGCATTTTGAAACAAGAGTCGCATCAATTGGTTTAGCGTTTTCACCCTTCATGTGTTCAATTGCAGTGATTCCTTCATGCGAGGCAACATGGGCAAGCTGCAAGCCCCCAATTACATCACCAATTGCATATATATTTGGTTCATTTGTTAGGTAATATTCATTTGTTTGAATAAAGGCACGGTCCATTAGTACTCTAGTATTTTCAAGTCCTATGCCTTCTACATTTGGGGATCGTCCGACCGATACTAATAGTTTTTCCGCCGAAAATGATGTTTCTTTCCCTTTATGCTCTGCCTTAATTGAAACACCTTCACCTTTTTCTAGTGTTTCTGAAAGGACCTTTGCACTTGTTACGATTTTTACGCCCTTTTTCTTCATCAGACGTGTTATTTCCTTTGAAACATCTTTATCTTCAGTCGGTAAAATGCGATCAGCATATTCAATCACAGTTACTTCTAAGCCAAAATCAATAAGCATGGATGCCCATTCCATCCCAATGACGCCTCCTCCAACAATGATGATTGAAGCTGGAAGATTATCCATCTTAAGTGCTTCATCAGAAGTCATGACATACTTCTCGTCGACTTCTAAGCCAGGGAGGGTTCTTGGGCGAGATCCTGTTGCAATAACAATATTTTTAGTAATAAGTTTAACCTCTTGGTCTTCATTGTTCATTTGCACTAAAACATCTTTTGACTCTAAAATTGTCCCTTTTCCCTCGTAAACATCAATTTTCCCTTTTTTCATTAAATGCTGTATGCCTTTAAATAATCGATCAATAATTTCCTCTTTTCGAGCCTGCACTTTTGAAAAATCCAGTCCCACTTCAGGGGCAATAACACCAAACTCTTCTGCTTTTTTGGTATTAGAATAGATCTCAGCACTTCTTAATAACGCTTTACTAGGGATACAACCAGCATGAAGGCATGTTCCACCAATTTTTCCTTTTTCCACTACAGCAGCTTTTAAACCAAGTTGTGATGCACGAATGGCAGCAACATATCCCCCAGTTCCGCCTCCGATAATGACAACATCATATTCCTTTTCCATTCTATTTCCCTCCTCTAGTTAATACCTTCTTCTTGGACTTTTGTTAGCTTGAAAGTAATACCTTACACAACGTACAGTTTTTGTTGTTGTTGATGTTGAAATAATGGGTAACTATTACAAATTGATTTTATTGTTTCTTTTGCCAATTCTAGAACTTTAGGATTACCTTTACTTTTCAGAACGGCCGCAATTATCTCTGCAATTTGCACCATCTCATCCTTTTTCATCCCGCGCGTTGTTAACGCTGCGGTTCCAAAAAGAACTCCGCTTGTTACACGTGGACTTTCAGGATCGTATGGAATTGTATTTTTATTGACGGTAATTCCTACTTTTTCAAGCAGCATTTCCGCCGCCTTTCCAGTTAAGCCCCATGGCCGTACATCCAATAGCACGACATGAGTATCTGTTCCCCCTGAAACAAGGACAGCACCTTCCTGCTTTAACGTCTCTACAAGTGTTTCAGCATTTTCAATCATCTGTCTGACATATCTTTTAAAGCTTAGCTGTGCTGCCTCATTGAAGGCAACAGCCTTTGCGGCGATCATATGCATAAGCGGGCTACCTTGAATACCTGGAAATACAGCTTTATTTACGGCCTTGAACATTTCTTCATGATCGGTCAAGATAATGCCGCCGCGCGGTCCCCTTAATGTTTGATGTGTAGTGCTCGTCACAACGTCTGCATAAGGGATTGGCGATAGATGTAATCCTGCTGCCACAAGCCCTGCAATATGTGACATATCAACCATCAATTTTGCGCCAACCTTGTTAGCAATTTCTTTAAAACGGGCAAAATCTATTTTTCTCGGATATGCACTTGTACCTGCAACAATCAATTTTGGCTTTTCCCATTTGGCAACCGCCTCAAGATGATCATAATCAAGTAAGTGCGTATCTTCTCTCACCCCATAAGTCGCAATTTCAAACCACTTTTCTAAAATATTGGTTGGACTCCCATGTGTTAAGTATCCACTGTGAGAAAGATTCATCCTCAGTACTTTATCACCAGGCTGAAGTAGGGCGTAAAAGACAGCGAGATTCGCCTGTGCCCCTGAGTCTGGATGTACATTTGCATAGTTGACATCAAATAGCCTCGTAAGACGCTCAATAGCTAATTGTTCTGCTACATCGACATATTCGCATCCACTATAGTTCCGCCTCCCTTGATAACCTTCTGCATATTTATTCGTCATCACACTTCCCATTGCTTCTAGCACGTCTTGACTTACAAAGTTCTCTGATGCAAGTAACTCCAAGGTTTGATGCTGTCTTTCTCTTTCCTTCTCTATTGCGTTAAAAATAGCTAAATCATTATACAATAAACTCATTTTTAGGCCCTCCTTGAAGTTTTCTAGATTTTCGTCGTCTCTCTGAACTTAGCAATCCCAGCCAGTCACATAAAAACCTTTTTCTCTGTAGATCATTTTCTAAGAATCTGTAGCAAACTAGTACGTTTTGTTACCTTTTTTTGCACACAAAAAGGACAAAGAAAGGTAACTAAAGCGTTCTTTACCCTTCTCTGTCCTTTTACCTGAGAGTTTAACTTCCATATAGCAAAGTTACCCCTTTGGTGGCGTTCCATAAACGCACTCTCCAGAGGTGCGTCAAGTTGTAGTTCATCTACCTGAGAGATTGGTTCCAAGGGCCTTTTTGGAACTTGCTCCTTCGGTGGCATATTCTTTCACACTCTCCTACAACCATCATCCGCGCAATATTTAATTTTTGATATTTTCAGATTAACGGTTGGTATTAAACATGTCAATCGTTTTTTTGTAAGCGTTTTTACGCTCTATTCATGAGAAACCTAGTGTGCTAAGAATTCTCATTTTACTTTCCTTTTAAAAAAATAGCCCTAATTCTCTAAAAGGAATTAGAACTACTTTTTTTAACAATGGCTGTTTTCGCATAGATTGTTGTTTTACGTACAAATGGATAGAGCCCGTATTAATCTTAGTATCGTGCTCTTTTCTCTCTCAACTTGACCATAATATATTCAGTAAAACTTGTAAGAACCTGCAAATTAGCAGGCGAATAGCAACAAAGTTTAAGAAAAGAGCCTTAACAATAAAGCATTTTTTTATGGATTAACTTTCGTGTTAAATACTTGTTTTCCATCCTTGTATTCCAATACAGTCGCTGATTTAATTGGATTGTGATCTTTGTCGATTGTGATTATTCCAGTTACAAGGGACAAGTTCTTTGTTTTGGCAAGGGCATCTTTAATTTTGCTTGAATCCGTACCGCCCGCATGCTTAATTGCATCAGCTAATAAATAAACCGTGTCGTAGCCAAGGGCATTGAAAGCGTTAGGTGATTCCCCACCATTCTTTTCTTTATAAGTTGTTACAAATTTTTGAATCGTTTTATCTGGATCTTCAGATGAATAATGGTTCGTAATATAGGTGTTATTTAAAGCATCCGCTCCAGCGAGTTCCACTAGTTTTGGTGAATCCCAGCCATCAGCACCCATAAATGGAACTGTGATACCCAATTCACGAGCTTGCTTAATAATTAAGCCAACTTCTTCATAATACCCCGGAATAAAAATGAATTCTGGATTTTCTGCCTTAATTCGAGTTAACGTAGCACGGAAGTCGGTATCCTTTGCAACATATGCCTCTTCAGATACAATATTTCCTCCCGCTGCTTCAAATGTTTTCTTAAATGAAGCTGCAAGGCCTTTTGCATAATCACTTGCACTATCTGCAAAAATAGCTGCCTTTTTAACCTTTAATTCTTTTGAGGCAAAATTTGCAGCAACGGTTCCTTGGAATGGATCAATAAAAGATGTACGGAAAACGAACTCATTTACTTTTCCACTTTCCCCTACTGTAACATTTGGACTCGTTCCTGAAGGAGTAAGCAAAACCGTTTTCGTATCATTTGCTATTTGTGCTTGAGCAACTGTATCACCACTAGTTGCCGCCCCAATAATTGCCGTTACTTTATCTTGACTTGTTAACTTAATGGCACCATTTGTGGCCTCTGCTGCATCTGATTTATTATCCACTTTAACCAAATCTATCTTCTTGCCCTCAACTCCACCTTTTTTGTTAATCTCGTCAACTGCAAGGTTGATCCCTTTTTCAAGTGATTCTCCATAAGAAGCAACACCGCCAGAGAGTTCCAAGTTGACGCCAATTTTAATCGAATTGCTTTCCCCCGAACTATCTTTCGCTCCTGAACAACCAGCTAGGATTCCCGCAACTAATGTTGAAGCCATAAAAAGCTTCGCAACTCTTTTCTTGACCATGATGTTTCCCCCTCATTTTTTATTTTTCTGACATGAAAAATATAAACTTTTCTTTATAGTAGGTTAGTTCATATATTCACATGGTTAATAAATAGTATTTTAGAACAATTCTGTAAATTAGTCTAGTATAATTTCTATTTATTTTAAAATTTCTGAAATTATCATCTATAGTATCCTTTAAAAAGTAAATCCTTTTATATTTTTAGATTAAAATTATACTACTCTTATTTTAATTGCTATCACAGCTATTCTACGATATGGGAACGCTTACAATTTCCTCCCTTTATATCAAATAATTCATCAACTAGCAGTTATGAGGTATCGGAGATATTTAGTTATTACTATATACAAAAAAGGACATGCGTCTGCACATGTCCCTTTTTTATCAATATGTAGAAAGCAGTGGTGCTACGGAAAAATATATAATCTTTCCGCTAGAATTAAGCGAAGTTCCGCTTGGCTCATACCTCTTTACTATTTTGATTGATTACATTTCGATGGGTTACATAACTTACTACCACAAATCCAAGGAAGGAAATGATTATAGGCAATACTACCGTGTGGAGCCCTAATGCATTCGGATAAAATCGATCTAGTAAAATATAGGAACCCATGCCCAACAACATCGAGGTGATCGCACCATATTTGTTCCCTTTACCCCAGTACAAACCCAAAACAACTGGCCAAATAAAGACAGACTCCAGCCCTCCAAAAGAAAAGAGGTTAAGCCACACGATTAAATCAGGTGGACTTAAGGCAAGAAGAATGACTATGAGTCCGATTATGGTAGTTACACCGAAACTTATCTTTTTCACGTGACTGTCACTTGCATGTGGCTTCACGTAGTTTAAATAAACATCCTTTACAATAGCCGAGCTTACCAGAATTAGTAAGGCATCCACTGTCGACATAATTGCAGCCATTGGAGCCGCAAGGACAATCCCAGCTGCATAGGGCGGCAGCACTTTCATGGACAATAGCGGCATCACCGTATCACCGACCTTAATGCCTGGTAGAATTGGCCGCGCGAAAACTCCAATTAGGTGCATACCAAGCATGATAAAGCCTACAACAATCGTCCCAATAATAATGGCACTATGCATAGCCTTTGAATTTTTATAAGACATTGCTCGAACCGTAATTTGCGGTAGACCTACAACACCAACCCCTACTAAAATCCAAAAGGAGGATACATATGCTGGTGTTAAAGTATGGGCCGCACCAAAAGGGCTGATCAAGTTAGGATTTTCCGCTGCCAAGCTAGAAATAATTTTCGGAATTCCTCCACCAGCCTTAATCGTAGCAATGAGAAGAATCAGTGTTCCGGCAAACATAACAACGCCCTGCACCGCATCAGTTAACGCAACGGCACGAAAGCCGCCAACGATGACAAATACTAAGACTGAAATGACAAAAATCAGCAATGCCGTCGTATAGGATAGACCTGTTAAAGACTCAACCAGCCGCGCTCCACCAACCCATTGTGCTGTCATGGATGAAAAAAGGAAAATAATGATACTTGCAGCTGATATTAACACCACTGCTTTACTTTTATAGCGCTCTTTTAGAAAGTCAACTAAGGTGATTGCCTTATACTGTCTGGCAACAATCGCAAATTTCTTTCCTAATACCATTAACACAAAATAACCAGTTGCAAGTTGGACCATGGCTAGAAATACCCAACCTAGTCCTTGTGTATAGGCTATACCCGGACCACCAATAAAACTACTCGCACTACCATAGGTCGCAACCATGGTCATTGCCAGAATAAATCCACCAAGCTGGCGTTCACCTAAAAAATATTCCTGTAAAAATGAATCCGATTTGATTACAAACTTATTTGACCAAAAACCTACCGCAAAAATAATAAGTAAGAAAATAAGTAAGGGCGTAATTACAGGCCAATTCATTAGAGATCCCCCTCTTCATTGTCAAAGGGAACTTCTTTAAAAAAGAATTTCACACTAATGATGACAAGAACTAACATCACGATAAACCCGAGGATACAACTGTAAAAGAACCATGCAGGCAGTCCAAATACATATGTATAGTTTTCAACCTTTTCACTTCCAAGTCCATATCCAAAACCATACCACCATACAAAATTGATGATGACGAGGATCACTCCTATTAAAGCTTCCCTATGAGCAATCTTAAAACGCTTGTCCCTTGGTTTGACTGTTTTTCTCAACAGTACTCCCCCTCGTATATAAATAATTCCCGTTACAATATAATAACTCAATTTCTCTCGGTTTCAAATAAAAGAAAACTAGCTAAATAAAGTGACAGGCACCATCCATAAAATGGATGGTGCCTGTCACCCTAATCATATTTGAACCTCTTTTTGAATATATTTTTCCTACACAGTCGTAATGCGTGAAAAGTGGGGTGAGTGTTATGGAAAAGGAGAGACTCCCAAGGGTTGCTTACTTTTGCATGGAATATGGGTTGGATTCATCATTAAAGACGTATGCAGGAGGACTCGGCATTTTAGCTGGTGATTTTGTTAAAGGAGCAATGGACAGTGGTTACCCAATTGTTGGGATCGGAATTAAGTGGAAGCAAGGATATACCGATCAGAAAATTGACGAAGACGGTCGACCCTACGATTCTTATATGAATAATGAATATGCCTTTTTAGAGGATACAGGTGTAACGGTTACGGTGAACATTCGATCCCGGGATGTAGTTTGTAAAGTCTGGAAAGTTGATACCTTCGAAAATGTACCCGTGTACCTCTTAGATACAGATCTTCCGGAAAATGAAGATGCTTGGATTACAGGGCAACTATACGGTTGGTTTGGGGAAGAACGTGTTGCTCAAGAAATGGTGCTCGGGATTGGTGGAATACGCGCATTACGGGAATTGGGAAGCAACGTTGATGTATATCATTTTAATGAAGGCCATGCCCTTTTAGCTGGCTTCGAACTGATTAAGGAAAAAATGAATCAAGGGAAGACATTTATTAATGCCCTGTCCTTAACAAAGGAAGAAATTGTGTTTACAACGCATACTCCGGTTGTCCAGGGAAATGAGTTCCATCCAATTGATCGTTTAGTCTATATGGGCGCAAACAATGGGTTAACGATTGATCAGTTAGTTGCAATTGGTGGCGCGCCATTTAATATGACAGTTGGTGCCCTTAATATGTCCCGAAAGGCCAATGCAGTAAGCAAACTGCATGCAAAAACAGCCAATCAGATGTGGGCGCATGTTCAAGATTGCAACGAAATTATTGGCATTACGAATGCCATTCACAAGCCAACATGGGTTGACGAATCGATGATTGCTCTTGCAGAAAAGAATGAGGACGAAAAACTTTGGCAGCAACATGTGAAGAATAAGAGAAAATTAATATCTTTTATTCAAAAAAGAACCGGTGTTAAATTAAACAAAGAAAAACTTATTATTGGTTTTTCAAGAAGAGCAGTTCCATATAAGCGAAGTGATTTTATTTTTCAAAATAGTACTGTTGTTGATCATCTTCTAAAAACGAATCAGATCCAGCTTGTATTTTCAGGGAAAGCCCATCCATTAGATGATACAGGTAAAAGAATAATTGAGAAGCTTATTAGCTATGCAAAAAAATATCCTACTTCCGTTGTTTTTTTAGAAAATTACGATATGGAAATCGGGAAAATGTTAACAACCGGAGCAGACATCTGGTTGAATAACCCTAGAAGGCCGAAAGAAGCAAGTGGTACATCTGGGATGAAGGCAGCCATGAATGGTGTCCTAAATGTTAGCATACTTGATGGTTGGTGGGCAGAGGCCTGTATCCACCGCGTTAACGGCTGGCAAATTGGGGATGGATTCGAAAGTGACGATGAACTGATCCAAGACGAACATGATTTACAATCCCTTTACAAAATTTTACTCAATGAAGTGCTCCCAACATACTACAAAGATCGAAGGAAATGGATCAATCTTATGAAAAATAGTATTCATTCCTGTAAAGACCAGTTTGATGTAAAGAGAATGCTAGCCGAATATTATCAGAAACTGTATATGTGATTGCTGTAATGCACTCTTATTAGGGCCAGATAATCTCGTAAATCGGGATACTTTCTGGTCCTTTTTATCGTTTAAGCACTGAAACAACTAAAAAATGCTCGATTAACATCAAATTAGCTAATCAAGCATTTGAATCTGGTTGTATCATTTAGTTTTAAGATTCCACATCAATTTTGACATTGAGTACATTCAATTTCTAGCAGTTAGCAACTTTCACTTTTTTCAATACTATTGATATTTTCATCATTAACTTTACTCAACGTAACATAAATAGATACATTCTCAGTTCCAGTATTAGTAAAGGCCAGCTTTTTAGTTCCTCCACAATGGACAACATCGTCTTTTGATACTTCAAGATCTCTTCCGTCATACGTAAATGTCCCATTTCCTTGAAGGACATGAAGAAATAATTCTGCACCAATATGGTAGTGTGCAGGCATTTGTTGACCAGGCAAAAAGTTTAAAATAAAAATAGTGCAATCATTACTCTTATACATGACTTGTTTTGTAAATCTAGTTTCTTTTAACTGTTGAAATAAAGCAATCGGTTGTTTCTCCACTTAAAATTCCCCCTTAAAATATTGAAGCCTTTTCTTTTCTCACCTTTTTGTTCTATAATTTCTTTTTTACTTCCAATTGATAATTATTCTCAATTAAATTTTATCATAAAAACATGCCCAAAACAATCTTTCACGGAGTATTTTTTCCCCCTTTTTATCGTTTGGTTGCAATGTCAAGTTTTACAAAGTTAAACTTTTTAGAATCGTCTTGCTTCTGGCCAAGCTACTTTAGGGCTAAAACATGTTAATTACGTTTTTTTATTCTCTATTAAAGAATTAATTTTCCGAGACAACTCATTAAAGGATTACCAATATTTAGAACAGATATATTATTCTAAAAAATCTTTAAAATCTATCAAAACTGACTTATATAGTTTCTTTTGACAAAATCAAACTATTAAAATATTATAGTAATAGAATAAGGAGGTTATTTCATGTCAGGTATAAATAAACAGAAAATTGTGGATAGTGTGCCTCAAAAAGGTTTCTTCGGACATCCTAAAGGTTTATTTACTCTTTTCTTCACCGAGTTTTGGGAACGTTTCTCGTATTATGGAATGAAAGCAATACTTGTTTACTACATGTACTATAGTGTGTCAAAAGGTGGATTAGGTATAGATCAAACCACCGCTCTTGCTATTGTATCTATCTATGGATCATTAGTATATATGGCTGGAATTATTGGCGGATGGTTGGCTGATAGAGTCTTTGGTACATCAAAAGCCGTATTTTATGGTGGAATATTAATTATGCTTGGCCATATCGCTTTAGCAATTCCTGGAAGCGTTTCCATGTTCTTCGTTTCCATGATCTTAATCGTTATTGGTACAGGATTACTTAAGCCTAACGTTTCAAGTGTGGTCGGTGAAATGTACGCTGAAACAGATGATCGCCGCGATGCTGGATTCAGCATTTACTATATGGGAATTAACCTTGGTGCCTTCCTTTCTCCCCTAATTGTTGGATCAAAATTAATAATGAACACTAGTTTCCATATTGGATTTGGTATTGCTGCTGTAGGTATGTTCTTTGGTTTAATCATGTTTATGACTACAAAGAAAAAGAATCTTGGACTTGCTGGTACAATAGTAAAAAATCCATTATCACCTTCAGAAAAGAAAAAATTCTCTATCATCATTAGTTTAGCTGTTATTGTAGTTGGGATTATCCTTGCTATTCTAATTCCAGCAGGCAAATTCACATTTGCTACTTTAATTTCATTAGTAGGTTTTTTAGGTATCATTATTCCAACTCTTTACTTTATCGTCATGTACCGCAGTCCTAAAACAACAGCGGTTGAACGTTCAAGGGTTCTTGCTTATATCCCGTTATTTATTGCTGCTGTTATGTTCTGGGCTATTCAAGAGCAAGGATCAACTATTCTTGCTAACTATGCAGACAAGCGGACACAGTTAGATTTTGCAGGAATGAGTATATCTCCTGCTTGGTTCCAATCATTAAACCCATTATTCATTATTACTTTAGCACCTGTTTTTGCTTGGTTATGGGTGAAGCTTGGAAAACGTCAACCAACTATTCCGCAAAAATTCTCTTTAGGATTATTATTCTCTGGTCTATCCTTTATTGTGATTTTGTTGCCAGCTTACCTTGGCGGTACAAATTCATTGGTTAACCCATTGTGGCTTGTTCTTAGTTATCTCGTTTGTGTACTTGGAGAATTATGCTTATCACCTGTTGGACTTTCAGCATCTACAAAGTTAGCTCCAGGAGCCTTCCAAGCACAAATGATGAGCTTATGGTTCTTAGCAAATGCGGCTGCACAAGCTCTTAATGCACAAATGGTTAAATTCTATACCCCTGAGACAGAAATGGCTTACTTTGGTGTGATTGGTGGAGCATCGATCATCCTTGGTATCATCCTCCTTGCAATTTCTCCAAAAATTCAAGGCTTTATGAAGGGTGTAAGGTAAATCCTTTCCATTTCTATAATATTTTTGACATAACAAAAATGCCCGATCGGCCTTAGCGCTAATCGGGCATTTTCTTTTACTATCAACTCAGAGTCTAATTCCTAAAAACTAAACCAATCATTCACCTTTCTGTTTTGCTTCTTGACGTTGTTCATTAATGAGAATCCCTCCAATTAAGCCCAGCAGCGAGAAAGTGACTGGAATAATAAAACCGTACTGGTATCCTACAGTGCTTGGAGCAGTATGAAAATGGTCTAAAATTTTTCCAAAAATACTTGGTAATAGGACTGCACTTAAAAACCCACCCGTATTCGCAAATCCTGAAACAACACCGACTTCTTTCATTGCAAACGATTTACGAACAACCACAAATGTTAAAGAACTTGCTCCATTTCCATAACCAATAATTAAAAAAAGAATAATAAGCAGGAAGAATGGCGGCTTCCCATTGAATAAAAGAAAAGCACCCCAACTTAAAAGCACAAAAACGTGGGCAATAACATACGGGCGTTTCACCGATTCAAAACGCGTGGTAATCCAGCTTGTTAGAGGCGCGCCAATCAATGCCCCTACTAGTCCAATCATAATGAGCTGGCTCGCATTAGAACGTGTCATCCCATACACATGCATCCCATATGGAACAGCCCATGAACCAATAAATCCTACATATGTGCCAACAAGTCCAAAATGGCATAAGAATGTTGCCCATGCTTGACGATCAGAAAAAACGCGACGTAAAAGGACAAAGGTTTTTTCCCGTTTTTCTTTTATTTTACCAGAAGGTTTGTTTGCTAAAGGATCGCTTTTTATTAGTTGTTTCGGCTTTTTAACAAGGACATAATAAAGAATAACTCCACAAAGACATAATATAATTCCTACTGTAAAAAATGGCACTCTCCAACCAGATAAAGTAATCCATGCTGAAAATGGATATGTCGACATCAAGAAACCAAGGCTTCCAGTCATGCCGGCCATTCCAAGTAATCCAACAAACTCTTTCACCTTAAACCACTGGCTTAATATTAATACTAAATTAACCCAAATGGTCGCATCTCCCATTCCTACCATCAACCTAGCAATAAGTAGTACAAATTCATTCGGTGCAAGACTATAAATTACTGTCCCTATCCCATTAAGTACGGCCCCCACAATAAGAAAAAGGTTGGGGCCGAACCGATCGGATAATACCCCAATCGGAATTTGCAAACTAGCGTATGCTAAAAATTGAATACTTGTCAGTAATCCAATCGTCGATGCTGTTACATTAAAATCCTTCATCAATTGATCTGAAATTAATCCTGGGGCTGTTCTTTGAGTCACAATTACAAAATAAGTAAACAACACTGTTGTGAAAACAACCCATCTATACCTACTATTTTTTTTATCCAATTGTCTCTACTCCTGATAGCTAAACTTTTATCCGTATATTATACTCCATATTTTTTCAGATAGCCTTGTTAAAAGAACTGGAATTTACGAAGTTGTTATTACCTTTTTATCCACGAAAAAACAAAAATCCCCCTAAGGAGATTAATGGTATGAAGAAAAAGGGGGGAACTATCTCAAAAACGAATACACGCCCCTATTTTTATGTAGCTATGTTTTCATCCAGTTTCTTGATTGCTTTTTAATTGGATATATACCTTTTGATAGTCTGCCGCTTCATTTACCATACCTTTGTGTTGATACATTTTACTGATTTTTTGTGCTGGTGAAGGATCTTGTGGTTGAAGTTCCATTTCCCAGAAGAAGCAATCGATCGCTTTATCAAATTGATTAAACTCTGCATAATAATCACCCAATTCCATCATCCGATCGGGATCCTCTAACAACTCAACCATTTTATGCACTTTTCTCATCACACCAGAGTGTGAAAGTAATTTTTGAATAGGTAAAAGTCTTTCGTAAACCGCTTCAAGACCATGCTCCTCTAGCAGAATCACAACAAGTTGAAACATTCTCTGTTCTGATTGTTTGGTATTACCTTTATGAACTAGCTGCTCCAACATAAATATGAAGTGATCTAAGTGGGCTACTAAAAATGCAGCATTTAAATTCTCCCATATTTTATTAAGGATTTCATCATAGGAGCTTGGCAGGTCATGAATGAAATTTAATAGATATTCAGCAGCTTCTTCATAATTACCTTGTTGAATCATTTTTTCAATCATTTCGTTAGCGTCAGGCAACACTAGATACGGATTTATTTTTACCTTTTCTAAAATCAAGATCCATTCTCTCATTGTAACTAACTGTAATGCAATTTCCGTATATTTTTCCACAAATTCAACCTTTTGTACTTGTTCAACCTTTTCTAACCAAAGCAGTAACAACTCTACTGATCCATTTTGTTTAGCTAGAATCTCTTCTAAAAGGGCATGTTCATCTGGATTTGATCTATTTTTGAAGCAATGTAATTCAACATAAAGAGGATCCTTTTTTAGGATTGAAGGTAAACTCGAAGATTTGTAAAAGTCGTGGTAAGAATAGAATTCCTGTGAATTCAGACGCTCTTTTGCTGATTTAAGTGTTGGTGCAAAACCATTTAAAATTTGAATGATCTGAAAAGACATACTAAAATTGCCTTCTCTTCTATAGTGAAAAAAGATGTTGTCAATGATCTTAATAAGCTGGTTATGTTCAAAAAACGAATCAAGGGTTGTGGCGATATGGGCCAATTCTTGCAGAGAATAGTGGGTTTGTAGTTGGGAGAAGAGTTTATTTTTGTTCGGAATTGAAACGGATAAGTTGGGGATTAATGCTGTTAAAATTGGATGAGGAGATTCAATAACAATACCTTCATGAAATGCCTTTTTTATAAATGATCCGTCTTCCACTAGATCAAGTTTATCCCCATAAATCAGAGAGTTTTTATAGTAGATAAAATAAAATCTTTCGTTTTCTGTTGTTAACACATCTATTACTTTGCTTCTTGCAAAAATGGCTGCTCGAATAACAGTACCCTTTACCATCTTCTTTTTATCTTTTATGGTTATTTCAGTTGGCATTATAAGATTCTTATGCATATCAACTTTGCCCCCTATTATAATAGATATTCAAGCAAGTTCACTTATTTTAAAGACTTTTGTGAATTTATTATACCATAAGTCTGCCAAAAGAGTGGCTCTACATACCCCATCCTAAATAATCCCAAAAGTTTCAAAAAATCCACTTAACGCCCACACCAGAAAATAGAGGAGTAGGCGTCCACATGTAACGATAAAGCTATCAATAAAAAATTATAATCATCCGTAGACAATTGTATTTAAAATGGTTTTAAAATCATTAGGGAAATAATGATCAAAAAGATTACATTTTCAAGGTATTCATATCTGAAAAGTTTTCTTGATAAACGTTTATACTCTTCAGGTATCTCCTCACCTTTATGTGAGTTCAAAAGGGCTTTAATCGGTTTTGAGCTTGGTGATAAGGCAATTGGGCCTAGCGCAAGGGTTATCAAAAAGAGTGTTAGACTCGTAACATACCATCCCATATGAAAAAGGTAGGTATTTAAGAAGCCCATTGTCAAACCAGTGATTAGTAAAAGTGTGCCACCAATCATGACAAAGATATGTAACTTATGTCTTATCGCATAGGAATGTCTTAATTCAGTCATGTTTTTCCCTGATCTTACAACTGTGGTTAATATAAAACCTGGTCCCATCCCCAAAATAGCTGAGAAAATATGGATAAAAACAACAACTTCATAGAAAGTACTCACTTATAGGTCAACCTCCTTACTTATCATCATTATTTTACCATAAGCACACCCTTTATGGTAAAATCCGCTAGTGTCATTTTGGCGAACATTGTTATTAATTTAATGCTTCTTAACTAAAACCACACCGGTGCATGCCACCAGTGTGGTTAGGCCATTCTAAAACTCTAACATAAAAACAACAACCCCTACTTAACAAATTCAACGTTTAGGTTTGATTTATCAATAACTTCAAGATCTATAGGGATTCGCAAGTAAAGGATGCTTTGTCCTTCAGAGAAACTTGTATTGTGACTAAACAATTTTCCTCCTGTAAATTGGTTAACAGAAAATGCATTTTCAAACTGGGTAAATTCAATTTTATCTTTTTTGGGGTTACTAACGATTAGCCGATTTCCCAATAATTCAAGACGAGGTGAGCTTTTTAAGTTAGTAATATCCATATCATTTATACTTGATCTTGTTTTAAAAAGGATAGCCTCAATTTTATCATCATTTATTTTCTTTCTTTCCACAATGACTTGAGTACCTAAGAACTTTTTATTTTTGAGTGTTACAATAAGTTGATGGTCATGATAATCATAGTTCCACTTTTTACTGATGTATTTAGAGTCTACCTTATCAATTCTTCCCTCTGTAACTGCATTATATAAATTTGTATTTTCCTTCTCTAGACCTTGGCTGTGCACCATTTTCATATCAGGTATTACATTGGTAGGAAGGACCGTAACCAAACCTGCGCAGATAAGCAAGATACCAATATATCCACCTAGAACCCACCGAATTCGATTACTATATACGTATTTTCCCCTTCGGTTTACGGTTATTTTCATATTTTTAGCCACTACTACAACAACGACTAAGATTAGAATGATTAACGCAGATAAGAAACTAAACATTATCTGACCTCCATTCTATTTAACACAACAAATGAACTGGAAAATAACAAACCTACAATAACAATGACCTTGAACGTAAATAGTGGAACTGATGACTCTGTAAGGAGAAACTCATAAAGGGCTGTTACTATCTTTGCCTTCCCACTACCTTCTCCGATTAATGCTCCAAAAAAGGCGGCTGGCAACAATAGTATGAATATTTTATTGATCTGGACGAGCGTTCCGACAAAATAGCCTAACGCACATGCTAGAAAAACATATAAGCTAGTCGAGAAAATACCAAGTAATAATTCTGAAGTGGTAGCCATAGTGCTAGTGCTAGTCACATATTGTTGACTAGTAAAGTAATACAAAATAACCCTTATTAAATACGGCGAAAACATGGCGGTAAAACCACCGATTAAACTTGCCGTCAACAAAAATAAAGCATTAGATACATTACTGCTTAACCTATTTGTAACAAAAGAGAAGTCGTCATTTCTATATGCCTTTGTTGTGATGAGGACAGCTGTAATAAAACCCCATAACATTGTAAAAACAACAACAATACCAGCAGAATAATAATGGACATTAATTTCGAAACCATCACTACTTGCGCCACTCGTCCCGACCCCACCATTCGAGAAGATAATGGCTAACACTTGTAGAACGACTAGTGTAAAAAACACCTGAACATATGACTTCAGCTTATAGGAATACTGTTTTTTTACTATATGAGAGAAACTAGGCTTTGATAAAGACATCATCAATTCCCCCTTTCGTTTTACTAGTCATGTAGACACATAAATCACTTGGTGTAATCGGTGAGATATCTATCATAGCAACATGTATATTTTTTAAATCAGCTTCAGAAAAATCATTCTTCACAACCACATACGAATGATCTGCACCGATGCATTTCGTATAAAAAACTTCTCTGTTCTTTGTCCATTCATTTATAATTGTCGTCTTCCCCTGAAGACCAATCGCCCATTCCAACAAATCTGTAACTGGGAGATGAAGGAGCTCTTTCCCATCTTTAATCAGCAAAATATCTTCTAATAAATCCTCAATTTCATTCAAATGGTGGCTTGAAATAATTATCGTACGAGGAAATGCAATATAGTCCTTGAGCAGGGCTCGATAAAAATCTTTTCTTATTGCTGCATCCATTCCTGTCGTTGGTTCATCAAAAATCGTTAACTTACATCTGGCCGATATTCCTAAAATGATAGTAAATGTGCTTTTCATTCCCTTAGACAGACTGGAATAATGCTGCATGGGGTTGAAAGAGAAATATTCAAAAAGGCGATTTGCAAGCACACGGTCCCAATTTTTATAAAAGGTTGCTGCTTCTTCTACTATCTCCCTGAGGCATAAGAATGAAGAGAAATCCATTTGATCATGAATAAAAATAAGGTTCGCTGAAACCATGAGATTGTTAAAGGGTTTTTCCGAAAAAACATTGATCACCCCAGATGTCTCTTTCACATGACCTGAAATGATTTTAAGCAAGGTTGTTTTTCCTACCCCATTTCGCCCAATCAATCCAGTGATTTTATTTTCTTCTATTTTAAACGTTAGGTTGTTAAGTGCTTTTGTTTTTCCGTAGACTTTTGTTAGTCCATTGCATTCAATCACGTTCATTCCTATGCCTCCCCCTTGTTTTCTGTTTTAATCATTTCGATCAATTCATCTTTGCTTACCTTCAATCGTTCCGCTTCCATGACAATTTCTGAAACTAACCTTTTTAACGTTTGGCTTTTCCGTTTGGTAAGGATCATTTCTTTTGCGGTAAGGGCGACAAACATTCCAAGCCCCCGTTTTTTATATAAAATTTGTTCTTCCGCTAATATATTTAGACCCTTTGCTGCCGTTGCTGGGTTAATATTAAAGATCTCTGCTAGCTGATACTGGGAGTAAATTTTTTGATCGCCTTGGAAACTGCCATTCAAAATCTCTCTCTCAAGCCATTCCGAAATCTGCAAATAAATTGGCTTTGTACCGTCCAAATTAAGAATCAACATTTCTCCCCCTTTCTAATCATAGTACATTAGTGGTGTAATGTAGTATATATTAATTTGAAAAAATTAACAATATTTTTTTCCATTTATTAGCTGCGATAAGGCCTCGGGAAATATGGCAGCTGCTCTTGCCTCGACATTGCACTTGATTCGTTCGATTGCAGCTGCATCCTTCCAAGCCATAATAACTAGAGTGCGAGCGACATTCAAAACACCACCAAAACCCGTATCTATGTCAACAAGTAGGATAAGCTGTACAATTTTTATAATTTGCTGAGCATGTCTAGCCCTAGCCACTTCATTTGAATAAATCAAGCCAAGATCAGGCAATCCTTTACTTGCTGTAATGCGGCACGACAAATAAGGGTTCAATTTAATGCCAGAAAATAACCTCTAGGAAAATACACAAAGGGATAGTTCTGCAAGTATTTTGGATACCTGCAAAACTATCCCTTCTATTTCCATCCTTTAAATTTATACTATCTTCCTTTGTCTCTCTTATTGTTTATACTTTGGCCAATTTTTAATAACCCTTTTAAGCTTTTATATCTACCATTTCCAACTTTCAATGAACAGATAAATTCCTGTAAACAGCAATATAATATATGTAAATATCCGAAAGAGACTTTGATTAATATATTTAAATAAAAGTTGACCCAAATATAAACCTACTAATACAAGTGGTAACGCAAAACCACTTGAAATCCAGATTGTTTTATCAGTTCCAGCAAAAATGATTTGGATTAATAAACTCACAAAGTAGATAAATAAATAAAAAGCTAGTGTAGTACCTCGTAACTTTTCCTTTTGAGTATCTGTTCCTGAAAAATAAAGCAATAAAGGCGGTCCAGGCATACCTATACTGGTCGTCAGAGAACCTGACAGGCCACCAACAAGAAAATCTCTACCATTAGTCTGATTTATACGAAACTGAAGCATTAATATAATTGTTAATACAAGGATGATCAGGCTTATTCCTAACTTTAATTTATTAATGTCTATTAACAAGAAGATTATAATTCCAATTGGTAGACCACTAGCACTTCCAATCACAAATCTTTTAAGAATTCCAAAATCAATATCATTCCGAATTTTAGTTAGTAAAGAACAGGATATAACTAACGATAAAATTAAATTAATTTGAATCGCTTCAATTGGTTTAAATATCAAAAGAAGAAATGGTGTGGCCAAAATTGAAAAGCCAAATCCAGTGCTAGTTTGTAGTATGGATGCCACCAAAATTATAACAACAAATATAAATGGATCCATACAACACCTACTTTCTTACTACAGTCATATTAGCTAAAATGACATAATTTATAATTTTAGTCTAATAAAATTCAACCAAAACTTAGGTCCATGCTTACGTATAGAAAAGTGACGGAGCTTCACAAAAGTGGATCTGTTTATCTAATCTAAGGAAAAAATACACTTTTTTCACTACCAATTATGAGAAGAACGATCTGCTCACACCGCTTATTTTGTTGGTTTAGTTAAATGAATTGATAATTCTTCACAGTAAATTGTGGCGTTTTAAACCCCATAGTGGTTTGTATATCAAAAAACAACACATCAACCATTTTAACATATTGTATACTTGGTTGAATTATATTCAATTAGTAATTATCACTATCTTCTTTCTGATAATAATAGGAATTATTTTTGAACTCTTCGTACAAATCTCTTGCACCCTCCCAAATATTACATCTACTCCATACATATTCCACTCATAAATAACCCATCCTATTTATATAGCATGTTCAAGAAAAGGTGGTAACCAGCAAAGATGAAAGAGCTATCTGAAAAAGACATAGAAAGATTTGCCGAAAAGGTTCGTGAAACAAATAATTATAAAGTATTAAAAGATGCTATTATGGCAAACGGAATCAATGGGGCTACTCTGAATAACAATGCAATTGTTGCCTTGCCTACTGTATTTTCAGAGGAAGTTGAAACAGGAAAAGTTGCCAATCAAATGAAAAGCGGAAGATGTTGGATTTTTGCGGCACTTAATACTTTCCGTCATCGAATAACTGCTAAATTAAACATTAAGGACTTTGAGTTGTCTCAGACTTACATGATGTTCTGGGATAAACTCGAGAAGTCTAACTTTTTTTTAGAAAGTATTCTAAAGACACTTGATGAACCCCTGGAAGAAAGGCTCCTTTCTTGGCTTTTAACTCATCCACAACAAGATGGAGGCCAATGGGATATGTTGGTTTCTCTCGTTAATAAATACGGGGTTATTCCAAAACAAGCTATGCCAGAAACATATCAAAGCAGCAATTCGCCTGAATTGAACTCTATTTTAGATGCAAAATTGCGGGTATGTTCACTTGAGTTAAGACGGATGCATAATGAAGGAAAAGTAGACAATGAATTACAAGCAGCTAAAACAGAAATGATGGGTAACATATACAAAATATTAGTGTACTTATTGGGAGAGCCTCCAAAAATATTTGATTTTGAATACAGAGATGAGAAAGGTAAATTCCATCGGGAGACAACGTTAACCCCTCAAGGTTTTTTCGAGAAGTACGTTGGGATCAATTTAGATGAATATGTAAGTGTCATTAATGCACCAACTAAAGATAAACCGTTTGGAAAAACATATACGGTGCAATTCCTTGGAAATGTTGTTAATGGAAGACCACTCAAATATCTGAATGTTGACATGAAGATACTTAAAGGGCTTGCAGTGGAGCAAATTAAAGACGGAGAAACTGTCTGGTTCGGTAGCGATGTTGCAAGATATTCTGATCGCAAAGCAGGGGTATTAGATCCAGATCTTTATGATTATGAAGCGGCTTTTGAAACTCCTTTCAATCTTACAAAAGCTGAACGTTTAGACTATAAAGAAAGTATGTTAACACATGCCATGGTGCTCACCGGGGTAAATATTGTAAATGGAGAACCCAACCGATGGAAAGTGGAAAACAGTTGGGGTGAGGAGGTTGGGAATAAAGGCTATTTTGTTATGAGCGACAAATGGATGGATGAATATACCTATCAAGTGGTCGTGAATAAGAAATACTTATCTAAAGATTTAGTAAAGGCCTTCAACCAAGAACCGATTGAACTTAAACCTTGGGACCCTATGGGCTCACTTGCCATAATAAATTAGGTTGTGACTAAAACCAGATAAACCGTTAATAGGGCAACTTAAATTAGGCAGGCAAAGCTTAATCGGTACACAAAAAATATATTCTTATTTTATATGATGATCTATAATAATGAGTACCAACGTAAATGAGTGATGCCACTAACTGCCTAGTACGGCTAATGACTCCTGACTATTGACATCTGTATTTACATGTCATTTGGCAGGAGTTTAATTTTTGATAAAATAAAAAGTACTTATTGGAAATGATCATTCATTAAGTAAAGAGGAGAAGTCATTAGATGAAATCACAAACATTAATTTTTGACCTAGATGATACTTTAATACAATGTAATGAATATTTTAGAGAGGCAACCAACAAGTTTGCCAACCAAATTCATGAATGGTTTCCTTCCGTTTCAATTGAAGAAATTAATGAAAAACAACTAGAAATTGATGTTAAAAGTGTTGAAGAAAATGGATTAAACTCAGCTCGTTTTCCTGAGTCTCTTGTGTCTACATATGTGTTCTTTTCAGAAAGACATAATAGAGAGGTTAAAGAAAGTGAGGTTCAGAGGATTCGAACAATTGGCCAGAGTGTATTTCAGGTTGAAGTACAGCCGCTTCCACATATGTATGAAGCACTCAATGAATTACAAGAAGATGGTCACCAATTATACCTCTTCACTGGTGGGGATGAAGCAAATCAAAATAGAAAAGTGCATCAACTTGAATTATTTACATACTTTGAAGATCGAATCTTTATTTTCAACTATAAAAATACAGATGCACTTAAAAAAGTATTGGACAAAATTGAATGTGATTATGATGCCACATGGGTCATTGGCAATTCTTTACGGACTGATATTTTACCTGGTCTAGAACTAGGATTAAATACCATTCATATTCCTGCAGAACTTGAGTGGAATTATAACAACAATATAGAAACAAATGTACAAAACAATGGCAAAATGAGGACATTAAAATCATTAAGGGAATTGCCCCAATTTATTAGAGAAAATTCTTACGAAAGATGCGAATAACTTCCATGATTAGAGCTAGGAACTATTTCTATTTCTCTCTATGTCCTTTTAACTTTAAAGTTGAGTAGTTGTGTTAGGATTTACCTCCAGCACAGCCACTCAACGAGAATGATCCATAAATAAAATAAATTACTTACATACAATTACTTCACGGGTAAATAACCCTTTTTTTGCAACTGCACGATCAATAATGGCAAATCCAGCATTTTTGAGGATATCATCAATTGGTTCAACTGTAACCACGACTACTTTTTGAGAAAACCTCCGTGCACTTTGAAGCATTTCCAGTTGTTCTTCAGGTGTTATGACAGAACATAAATTGTAAGGTAAATCAATGATTGCCACATCATAATGATTTGTGATATCACGAATATCAGCTAAATTTACTTCCCCGGTCAGACCAAAGTGTGCGATGTTTTCTCGTGCTCCAGGAAGGATAAGATGATTTCGGTCGCTTCCCACTATATCAATCCCCATTGACAGGGCTTCGACTAGCACTGTCCCAATTCCACAGCATGGGTCGATTGCCTTAATCCCTCCTGGCTTCGGAACGGCGATATTTACTACCGCTCTCGCTACACGTGTATTGAGCGCAGTGGAGTAACTATGTGGCTTCTTTTGATGCTGAAACCAAACAGGCTCACTTTTCACATACTCACCTAATACCCATCCCCCGTTTATATTCATTACGCCAAACAATCGATCTGGATGCTGGAAGTCGGCATCACCGTTGATATGTAACCCGATCTCCCGCTCAATTGTGCGACGTTTCTCATACCCTTCTTTTTCTGTAAGCCCCCCATTTTTTACATAAATGACTTTAAACGTTGCCCCGTCTAATTGCACAGCTTCTATCTTGATAAGGAGATCCTGGAGGGTTTCCCCCTTATACATCACACTTAGTCTTTCCTTAATAAATGGACTTCGAGTGGGGTCAATTTTTACGTAGCTTTCTAAAATGTTTGATTGAGACTCAACCCCAAATAACGAGCGCATTTCCAAAGCGCACAAGGATCGTTCATCCTCAGGAAAAGCAAAAGTATATATATAAGTCGTTAATTTCTGATCTTTACTATCCAATTAGTTATCATCCTTTAATCTATCAATTTCTCTTTTAGTCCGTGCACTAACTATTAAATGTTAAAAATGCTCATACCCTATCTTTCTTCGCCATTCATTATAACAATAATCAACACCTTTTTAACAATTACTGTCTCGACCAAAAGGGTGCCAAAGTGTCGAAGTGAAATTATTCTCCTCTGATAAATATAAGTCTTGGGTTTGTCTTTTCATAATTGGCTAAGTGCATTTTAACTAAACCAACTTCTATTATCTGTTTTACCTCAACAATCTATAATGATGAGTTCACAGTGATTTCACATCTATTTCATTGAATACTGTGTTATACTCCATATGTGAAATACTTCACAATAACTTGTGAAACATAATTATATTCTATCCAAAATTATATTTGGGAGGAAAATCCTATGTTATTTAACTTTTTCTTTTTTGAATTAAAAAAATGGTGGGCCGGAGACAGTATTGATCCTATAGAAGAGTTTGAGCAAATCGAATCCAAGCATACTCGTGTCCATCACGACGAAAGAATTTACGAGACCATTCGAGTTCATTGATCTTCTTTATAAAGAGAACTTGGCTAGCGCCGGCGATTGCCTAGTTCCCCTTATGCACTAGCAAAATTCTGATTAGCGAACAGGAAGAGAATCTTTCTTAAAGGGAGAGTTTCTCTATATTTAGAGGGGTTCACTCATTGGGCTAAACAAGCCTAATATCAAGCTAATACAATAGGTCGAACCCCGATTCTCATTATCGTTTTCACTTACTACTAGTTTTTGTATCTTTTGGATATGGAGTTTTGATTAAATTCACATTCTATTATCCGCTATATGGCAAATCAACTCAGTAACTTCCTCATTATCTTCAACAATTAAAATTGTTACTTCCATAGTAATCTCCACATCCTAATCTACGAGCACTTTTATGAAGATCCTCTTGTGTTAACCTTTTACCCAATAACAAATAGAATTCTCAGATATTGTACTTCCCTTTCTTTTCAAAAATGCTATGTTAAAGCTGGATGTTGATTTTATGGCATTAGGCGGAAAGATTCCTGCTAAATCAGGAAATTAACATATTTCCCTATAAATAAGCGGATTTTCTCCTGTTAAACTATACATTTCCATGATTAAAAGGATTTTTAGGTTATTTAGGCGGAAAATCTCCGCCTATTTCTCTTCCTAACCACTACTTTTTCAAAATAAACGGAATTCCTCCGATTAAGCGAGTACACCTGCTGAAAATCAACAGTGAACAATAACAGAGCCTTTCAAAAAAAAGAGCAGCATCTACCTTTAACTTCTCTTAAGGTCCTTACTTAGTTGTGGCACAGTTTATCCCCCTAAAAAATCTAATAAGATCCATTATAAAATTGACATGTAGTAAACAAATATTTATTATTAATTTATATTAAAACTATGTTTATTTGTTTATTGTAAATGTTTATTTATTATTCTTCATGGAGGTTATAGGAATGATGAATCATCAAATTCTCTCTCGCAAAGGCATTAATTATGATGTAGGGACAAATACTCGCGGTAAAGAATCATCATCTCGGGATCTATTCAACCCTGCTATTGTGAAACGGGAAATGGAAATTATAAAAAACGACCTGCATTGCAATGCCATCAGGATTTCTGGTAAAGATTTGGGCAGGCTCACAATGGCTGCTGAGTTTGCAATTCAACAAGGGTTTGAAGTTTGGTTCTCACCTGCTTTTAATGATGCAACCGAGCAAGAAACACTGGCTTACTTTGCAGAATGTGCAAAGGCTGCAGAAAGGTTAAGAAAGCAGTCACCTGACATTATTTTTGTTGCTGGATGTGAACTTACCTTCTTTATGAAGGGGCTTGTTATTGGAGACACTTCATTCGAACGTATTAATACGTTTATGTCACCTTGGCGATTATTGAAAAATACCATTCTAAAAGGTTCTTACCACAAACGTCTAAATGCCTTTTTATCAAAGGCTGTGATTAGTATAAGAGAGAATTTTCAGGGCCAACTTACTTATGCCTCTGGGCCGTGGGAAAATGTTGAGTGGGATTTATTCGATATCGTTGGGGTTGATTATTACCTGGAAACGCATAACAAGAATTCTTACCGCGAGAAGTTAAGAACTTACTTTAAACACGGCAAACCTGTAGCTATATTAGAGTTCGGTTCCTGCACATACAAAGGTGCTGAAGACAAGGGTGGGTACGGTTGGGCAATTGTAGATCACAGTAAAACCCCTAAACAACTTAAAGGTGATTATATACGGGATGAGAGCGTACAAGCTAATTATCTTGGGAAGCTACTTGATATTTTTGCAGAAGAAAAAGTGAATGGGGCATTTTTATTCACTTTTGTCATGCCAAGCTATCCATTTAATAAAGATCCTTTATACGATTTAGATATGGCTAGTTATAGCGTGGTAAAAAGCTATATTGATCAAAACGGGACAACCTACCAAGACATGCCATGGGAACCAAAAAAATCTTTCACAGCATTGGCTGATTATTACGCAAACCATTAATCTTAAGATACGAGAAAGCTTACTCTATGGTAGGATTAGTTATCTATTATATTAGAATAAGTTACAAAAGCAAAAGATAATTGTTACAACTGTAGAGGAGGAAATATGAAATGACTCGGGATAAAACTATCCAGATTGTTGAACTGGAAAGAGAGTTTATCGAAAGGAAGATTAAAGAGCTAATTGAGAAGATAGGGGTTATCCCTATTGCGAATAAACAGATAATGCCATTCGGTTGGAGGAAGGCTGCAAAAGGAAGAACTGTCTGGAGAATCGTTGAAGAAGTTATTAGTCAAAATCTTGAAAAGTATGCTAACGACCTTGGTTTTGAAGATATAAAACCAGCTTCATCTGAAGTGGGTGTTTATGATTTTGAATTTATTCTCGAAAATCATTCAAAGTCCTTTGTTAATATAAAATCTTCAGTAATTGACGGTAAGAGAAACAAGGATGACATTTCTAAAGGTGAAGGCCTAATTCAATTTTTTTCTGAGAATCCGGATAGCAACTTATATGTTGCAACCTTCTTAATAGCTTTTAATTCAGATATGCAAATTGAATTAAAGGATTGTATTGTATTTCCTGTTTCTTGGATACCTGATGTATATATAAACCCAAGTAATAACGCCAACCTTCAATCGGCAGATTATAAGAAAATAGAAAAGGCTGAGAAACGAACAAATGAAGAATTTTTTGAAGTTCTAAAGAGAGAGATGGTAATTGCTGAAGAAAAAAGGAAGAAAAAGAAAAATAAAGTGGAGTAAAGTAAAATTCACAAATGATATTGCTTTGTATTAAATATCAATGACAACCACTTTCAAGAATTTAAGTGAATTAAAAAAAGAGCTTGGGAGTTCCGAGCTCTTACGTGTTTTTGATTAAATCCAGATTAAAGCTTCTAATTATTTTTATAGTGTTATCACTAATACCTGCATTCTTATTCACTACATTATTAATCTCATTTAAAATTTCTTGATATGAATTGTCACCTTTCGCCTCTACATATGCTTTATAACCTAGTTTTCCTAATATAATTTTTTCATCTTCATTTAGTGTAATCAGAGGGATTCGAGAAACATAGCCAGATGTAATCATGTTTGATCTTATTAAAATACCCCTAACTAAAAATGTCACTAACTCCGAATTCAAATACGCCAATAACCACCATGCATCACTGTCATCACAAATAATATTCGCATTTACACCATATGTTGAATTTTCTGGGAGAATACACGCTGTAAATTCGACTCCCATAGATGAACAAGTAATACCTGATTTATATAACAGCTGTTTATTTCTCACCATAAAGTTTTTGATTTCAGAATCAAATTTCAAGAAATCCTTGTGTAAAAACAAGTTATTTTCAGTAAAGAATCTATTTTTACCTGGATTTTTATAAAAAGGGATTGTAAAAGGGTCTTCTTTTACTTTTGAAAGATATAACTGGTCTTTACCCGTGGATATACCCGTTACACATTTAAACTTTTCTCCTAATCGTTCTTTGGAAAAAAGCATTTTTATATCGTCTGGACATTCAATAATTAGTTCATTATTGTCTTTAGGATTAGATAAAATTATTTCTGATAAATTATAGTCCTTATTAATCCCTGTTCGGAAATCTTCAAGTTGTTCCTCTAATTGAATTTGAAAAGCCTCTTTGGATAAAGGACGATTGCTTACGAAAACACCATTTTGGTATTTTTTTCCTTTTTGTAATATTAATATACTTGTTCTTACATCCGCAGCTTGGTCATGAAATACGTCATTTGAACACATCGTCACTTCATGAATTGCGCATTCCGTTAAAATTTTATTTCTAAGGTCAGTATGCGCTTTTGAAGTAAAGAATGAGTCATACGTAATCAAACCGATTAATGCTCCTTCTTTTGCTAAATCAATTATTGCTGATATGAACATGCTATACATATTATGAACGCCAACATCAGCAAACAGCTTTTGTAATTCTTTCTTATTATCTTTAATATAGTCCACTTCATGGCAATTATAGGGGGGATTCGCTATATAATAATCGTAGTCCAATTCAGTTGTTACTTCATTAGCTTTGGAATCGACTAAATCTTCAAAAGTTATTTGTGTTTCATTTCCATTAGATTTTATTTCTCGATAAAATTCTATAAAATCTTTTTGGCGAAAATTACATTTATACTCATCTTTATATAAAAAAACATCTATTCCATCAACAATTTTCCCTTGTATAAAGAATTCTTCCAATAATTCTTCCTGACCAACACACGGGTCTAAAACTTTGATGCCATTTGGATTTAGCATTAGTAGGCGGCTACTAATATATTTTGAAATAAAATTCGGTGTATAGTAATAACCCAATTCTCTTCTATCTATATTATCCTTTTCCAAAACCTTTGCATGTCTACCCAATTTATTATCTCCTCCTACTAAAGTTATATTATACACAAATTAAATAACCTTGAATATTTAGTTGTAGTATGTAAAATTTTGCACTATATCTATTTAAACTACTCTTAAAAGAGGGGGCTAAACGCCAAATCACTCTAAAGAAAACTCGCTGATTGGCGAGCCCCTAAGGGTGATGATTAGGCGTAGTTGCACTAATGTGCTAGTCGAAATTTATGGATATAAATTCTGACTAGCCAAAAAATACAAAGTGTATAATTGACATTCCTGTTAAGGAATAAACTTTTCAAAATTATTAGTCTATATCTTTTCCGAAAAATGATTTATATTTTGTATACCCGGCCGGGGAACTAGGAAGTAAAGGGGGATATTGTGCACATACGTTTATGGGATACCAATTTGAAAGTTCGGTTAATCGGTGAAGCACTGTTTAACATGCTGTTTTGGATGTACTTTCCGTTTATAACGGTATATTTTAGCGAGGCATTAGGGAATCGCCTTGCCGGCATTATGATGACAGTTCCTCCGATATTCAGCATGATCGGAAGTCTACTCGGAGGGGCTTTAACGGATCAGTTAGGACGTCGTCCCGTCATGTTGCTTGGTGCTTTGTTTCAAACTGCAATGTTTGTCTTGTTTGCGATGTCTCCGTCCCCGTGGATTGATTACATCGCGTTTATTGGTATTGGCCTGGGGGGAGCCATCTATAGACCAGCAAGCTCCGCGATGGTTGCTGACCTGGTCCCGCCAGAAAATCTTCGCCAGATATTCGCAACATTTACGACGGCCAATAACATTGGTGCAGTGCTTGGGCCTGCACTAGGAGCTATTTTCTTCTTTCATTACCGACAAGAGTTGTTGTGGACTTGCGCATTGGTCTTGTTGTTGTATTTTATCGCAATTTATTTTATTGTTCATGAGACATTGCCACTTTCGGCGAAAAGCCCTGAAGATTCAACATCTATTACCCTAGTATTCAAGAAACAGTGGAAGGGATATGGCATTATTTTTCGCGATAAAGTGTTCCTGATTTATATTTTGGCAGGCATTTTTGCTCTGGTCCCCATTATGCAACTGGATCTATATTTGCCAGTATATGTCCTCAATCATGTACCTGCCCAGGCTCTATTCACATGGAAGGGTTCTCCCCTAACGCTAACCAGTACAGAGATATTTGGATGGGTATTGGGGTTTAACGGTCTTTTGTTTGTCCTGTTTATTTTACCTGTAACGAAATGGTTCAGTAATTGGAATGAGCGTAATGTATTCATTCTGTCATCGCTGTTATCTGGAATGGGCACATTCTTCGTTGGCCTGAACACCAATATATGGTTCTTGTTTTTCGTTACGATCATCTTCACCTTTGGAGAGATTGTACGCTCTCCGGTGACACAGAGCTTTATAAGCCGCTATGCACCGGAGCATTCAAGAGGACAGTATATGGGAGCCGACAGCTTGCAGTACACAATCGGGAAATTTTTAGCACCAATGACGGTATTTCTATCAAGTTGGGTGCAGCCTATGGGAATATTCAGCATCATTTTGGCATTTGCATTCATCAGTATTGTGTTATACATATATTTATTTAGAATCTATGTGGAGTCGCAGGGGGGAGCGGGTTGACCAACAAAGGTACTACCCGATTCTCCTGATTGCAATATAAAAAAACTCGGCGAAAGATCCAGCATTTCTTGCTGATCAAATTAAACTTAGTAAAGAAAAATTAGACCCCATTATACATTTTTAGTACTATATTGGAAATGATAATTACCTAATAATGAAGGGAGATTTACACATGGATGTATCATTTACGGTAAGCAAATGGGATGAAAAGCCATTAGATCACACTAGTAAAGAATTCCCTATCAATATTGCCCATGTCGAATATGATATTGAGGGTGATTTAAAAGGAAAAGCCTTTGTTGAATATTTATTGTATTATCTAGACTCTAATATAGATGATGGTCACTTGGCCACTTCTAAAATTTCCGGATTTCTACATTTCGAAGGTACATATAAGGGAAAACAAGGGACATTTACTGCTATAGAGCAGGGAGTATTTGATAAAGGAAATCTAGATTCTCCGGCAACAATCATTAAAGCCACCGGCGACTTAGAAGGTCTGAAAGGGTCCTATAATTATAATTTTTCAGGTCAAACTAGTAAAATGATTCTAGACTTTATATTCTAAAACCCTATAGTCTATTACAATGGGCATCCCTATACTATGAGGAATGTCCTTTTCATCGAACAAGCTTGTACAATTATCGTGCTTCGTTCGTAAAAAGTGACTGCTCTTATTTCGCAATCGCCTCTGTTCGTTTAACAACTTTATTTAAAAATTAAGTATAGAATTATTGTCTCAACAACGATTATTCCTCCAATTGTTTGGTTACCATATCATTCTCGATTCCATCCATCATCCATATCAATTTTACTTTTCTCACATTTATCTTCAGCTTTCCTCAAATATTTCACCCCAGATTCAAAAATAAACCGCCCCCTTAAGCCATTATGTATATACATTAAGAACAATGAATTAATTGGAACAAATTGTCGCAATATATAGTAGTCGAACATTTTTATACTAGGAGGCAAAACCATTGAAAAAATTTATTTTCGTTATAATGAGTGTGTTCTTGTTAGCCGGCGGCTCATTGACCTTCGTTTCTGAAAAAAGCAAAGTAAGTGCATCTACAATCATCGGCCCAAACCAAACAGCTGATCAAGTTGCGGATGCCATCATAAAAACAGGGATTGATTTAATCGGAAAAGCAACCTACAGTCGAACTGAATACAAAACTACGTATCCATACAAATTTTCATGTGCGACCTTTATTGATTATATTTTTAAACAAAATGGGGTAGATTTAGCGACGTACAATGAAGACTACATGTTGAAGCTTGGTGTGCCCGTCAGTAATGATCAGCTAAAAAAGGGTGATTTGTTTTTCTTTGATGTTATTAAGACAGACAGTAATCCGGCCGATCATATTGGAATTTATCTAGGAAATCACAAGCTTCTTCATATGGCCGATCCTACACAAAACATTGTGATATCGGATATGACCGCAAAACCTTACTACACGGAAAATTTTGTCGGAGCAAGACGAGTCATACCAAGCTATATGCCTTCAAGTCCACTTTCAACTGCAGATAAAGTTGTTAACACGGCTTACACCTTACAGGGACACGTAACCATTAGTAGTACGGTAAATAACCCTGCAACAAAGACGTTTACGAACGGCGGATTTGTAAACTATACCTATGGTCAAAATGGAATCAACCTTGGAACCAACATCATTAGTCAGCTGGCGACAAAAGGTAGCTTCGTTGCAAGATCAAACCTGAAAAAAGGGGACATCGTCTTCTTTACCAATACAATTGGTTCCAACACACCTAATATTGTTGCGATCTATGGTGGAAATCACAAAGTGATCTTCACTAATCCTACTCAAGGCATTGTATCTAGGGTGCTATTTTATCCTTGGTATGATACGCATTACTTAACCGCACGCCGCGTCATTACCCAATAGGTCAAACAAACGTTGAAAAGATCAAATCGCTTGGCGGTTTGATCTTTTTTTATTTATGGGTGAGCCATAGTTTCTGCATATAGATACATTACGGTTAACCGTACCATAAATAGAGGCCATTTTTAATATTAACTTCCTATAAGTCGTATCGTATGCAAATGGGATATACATGAAAATCC
Source organism: Neobacillus sp. PS3-40 (assembly GCF_030915485.1). GTDB lineage: Bacteria > Bacillota > Bacilli > Bacillales > Cytobacillaceae > JAUZPL01. Next base: position 2,246,687 of record NZ_CP133266.1, read on the forward strand.
TCAAAAAGTTTTTTCTTGTAAAAAATTAAAACTTTGCTATACTTACGTTAAAACTAACTGACTGAAATCGCCAATTGGTCATTTTGTGAAGAAGGTGTTTAATGGTAATTGATCGAAGACAAAAAATTATTGACGCTACCATCCATTCCTTTTCAATCTTTGGTTACAAGGCAACAACAATGGATCAGATAGCAAAACTGGCCAGTGTAGGCAAGGGTACAATTTATACTTTTTTCCAAAGTAAAGAAGAGCTGCTTGATGAGATTATCACAGCGCTGATAACAGAAATGAAAGAGGAGGCGGAAAAAGTCTTTAATCCGGAAGTATCCTTCATCAATAATCTTCATAATGCCCTTTATCGAATTCTTGAATTTAGATTACAGAACCAATTGACCATTAAATTAATTCAAGAAGAAAGAGAAATGGGAACGAAACCTATTTTGGAGAGTATGGAAAAACTTGAACAAGAAATTGTTCACTATATTTCACAAAAGATAAAAACCGCACTCAATAATGAAAAAGTCAATGAATGTAATCCAGATCTAACGGCATTTATCATGTTAAAATTGTACATTGCACTTATTTTTGATTGGGAAAAACACTATAATCCATTACAAAAAGGAGAAATTTTAAAAGTTTTTGAGATGAGTATTTTTCATGGATTATCTAAATAGATATTCCTATTTTTAATCAGCAAAATGACCAAATGAGGATTTTGGTCATTTATTCAAAGGAGGCACATCTTGTGAAGAACATTCTACTAAAAGCCGAATTAAGGGCGATATTTACAAATAAAAAATTAATTCCAATCATTGCTGTTTTGTTTGTCCCTGTTTTGTATGCCGGAATGTTCTTATGGGCATTCTGGGATCCTTACAGTAAAATGGATAAATTGCCAGTCGCTGTGGTTAACTCGGATGCAGGAGCAAATTTTGACGGAGATAATTTGAAGATTGGTAATGATCTTGTGGAAAAACTAAAAAATGGAAAGAATTTCAATTTCCATATCGTTGGAAAAAAAGATGGTTATCAAGGGCTTAAAGATGAAAAATATTATATGCTGATTGAGATTCCAAAGGATTTTTCAAAAAATGCAACTACGCTTCTTGATCATGATCCAAAAAAATTAAAGATGATTTATGTCCCAAACGAAGGTTACAACTTTTTGTCTGCTCAAATTGGGAAAACAGCCACGGAGGAAATTAAAACGGCTGTTGCCCAAAACGTAACAGAGACTTATGCTGAAACGATGTTCTCGAAAGTGAAGGAGCTTGCGAACGGAATTGAAAAAGCTAGTGATGGGGCAGAAAAGCTAAACGATGGTGCTGTTAAGTTAAAAAATGGAGCAAAGGATTTAAAAAACGGACTGGCAAAACTGGCAGGAAAATCAATTGAATTTGATAATGGGATGCAGAAAGCTGAGTCCGGAGCAAAAAAACTTGCTGCAGGCTCTGATCAACTAAGCAATGGTTTAGAAACACTCACACAAAAATTAATAGGATTTAATAATGGCATGCAGACAGCTAATTCGGGAGCAGGTGTGGTTGCCGGCGGTTCGAAAAGTTTAGCTGATGGCCTTGGCCAATTACTGAATGGTCATAAGAAGTTAGAGAATGCATCTGGCCTTTTAGCTGATGGAAGTAAACAAGTAGGGGATAATTTGAAAAAAGCAGATAAGGGAATTCAGTTAATGAATAGCCGGATGCCTCAATTGGTTAAAGGGACGGCTGATTTATATACTGGTGCTGGAAATCTGTCAGGGGGCTTAAATCAATGGCAGAAAGGGGTAAATACCGCAGTAACAGGTGCCGAGCAAATTAATCAAGGAATTACATCCTTAAAACAACAACTGGAATCTGTGATGCAGTCACCTGCTTTCGCCGCATTGCCTGATGAACAAAAAGCGGCCTTGTCTAAAGGGCTGCAGGATTTGAAAACCGAAAGTGCTAATTTAAAGGTTGGGACAAAAAGTTTACATGATTCTGCCGGACAGCTTGCAATCGGCGCCTCAACCATTGCCGAAAAGTTAGGTGAGCTCAATCAAGGGCAAACCGCAATGCAGCAAGGGATGGCTGAACTAGCAAAGGGGAGTCCACAGCTGGTTGCCGGTGCTAATCGACTTGCTGCCGGTGAAGGAAACTTTGTTGCAGGAATGCAGCTATTTGGGCAGAAGTTTGCCGAAGCAAAAGTCGGTGGAAATCAATTAACAGCTGGAAGCAGTAGTTTAGCAAGTGGTATGTCTCAGTTAGCCAGCGGTTCGAGTGCGATTGTTTCTGGGACTGGACTATTGTCGAATGGTTCTAAGAATCTGCATAAAGGTGCTTTTGACTTGTCAAAAGGAATGGAACAGCTAGCAACTGGTTCTAATGCTTTAACTTCAGGAGCGGGACAGTTAGCCAATGGTTCGCAGCAATTAGGTGATGGAATGAATGATTTGTCTAAAGGTTCAAATGAACTTGCCAGTAAATTGGCTGATGGTTCAAAAGAGGCATCAAAAGTTCATGCAGATAAGAAAACTTATAATATGATGGCTGATCCTGTAAAACTATTTAATGAAAAAATCAATAAGGTTCCCAACTATGGAACAGGTTTTTCACCCTACTTCATTTCATTAGGACTGTTTGTAGGGGCATTATTAATCTCGATTGTCTTTCCACTGCGTCAGCCAGCTAGGATACCTTCTAGTGGTTTTAATTGGTTTATGGGAAAAATATTAATCATCTCGACTATTGGAATCATTCAAGCCTTAGTTGTAGATGTACTTTTGCTAAATGGATTAGGCTTACTCGTACAAAGTACACCAAGATTTATCTTGTTTACCATCCTGACGAGTTTGACCTTTGTTACACTCATTCAGTTTCTGGTTACTGCATTTGGGGATGCGGGGCGTTTTGTGGCAATTATTGTGTTGATTTTGCAATTAACAACAAGTGCCGGTACATTCCCGCTTGAACTAATTCCAAAGGCCCTTCAGCATTTTAATGCCATTCTGCCAATGACCTATACTGTTCATGGATTTAAAGCTGTCATTTCAGACGGTAATTTTGTAATGATGTGGAAAAATTCCGGAGTACTTCTTTCCTTTATGGCACTGTTCATGTTATGTTCAATTGCGTACTTTACTATGCGGTTTCGACGCGATTATAAAAAGGTTGAAGTTTTAGAGCAAGTAGTTGAAGTTTTAGAGCAAGTGTAGGAAAGACAGGGAAGTTTAGATAGTATTAAAGCAAAAAGGCGAGGGTACCTATAGCGGAAGCTTAGGGCCCTTTTTTGGATTCAAATTAACAATGAATTAGAAGTGTAAATAATTTGTGTTAGGTCCATTATGAGGGGAATCAAAAAAGTTTCCTTTTCGAGACATACTCTGGAATACTCTATTCTGAAAATTCCGTCATTATTTATGCAACACTAGTGAAATTTATTCAATAGGTATAATTTTCCCTCCAAAATCTTTTTTCTTGGAAAACTAGACCAAATGTACCATTTCTAGTTATATATATGAAAAAAATCTCTTAAAATTAGGACTTTTTAAATATTTTATACTATTTTGAGTATGTTACTATTTTCAATAGGGATAGGTCTTTAATCTTAAATATATAAAGAGGTGATGGTATTTTGGCCAGTGAAACAGAAAAAAAAGGAATTGGTTGGTTTAAAGGTGTCCTGTCTAATCAAAACCAATTGGAGAATAATAGTGCAGAACAGCAAGAAGTCGCCACAGAAGTGGTTGTAGAAGAGCTACCTAGAACAGAGTCAGAGCAACTATTTATAGATAGCAATAAATATTTATTTTCAAAAGATAACCAGGAAAAAATAGCATTGGATGTAATTGTATCTATAGAAAACATGCTTAAAGAACGTCAATTGCTGTCTTATAAAAGTAAAGGACTTGAGGACCAATTATATACAGCAAATAAAACGATTAGTCGTTTTACCCATGATCTAACTAAGAAAGATCAACACTTACAAGAAAAAAATAAGGAAATTCACGAATTAGAAAATAACATGACAAAACAACAAATGAGGTATGACCAGCTCCTTGAGGATTATAAGGGGTATCAACTAACATCAAATATTGAATATGAAAAGATTTCAAATCAACTTGAAACAGAAACGGCTAAATACAACAAACTTTATGAAGAATCTACGAATGCTCAATATCAAAGTATGTTAAAAATCAATGAGCTTGAAGATAAAATTAGAAACCTAGAAATAGAAAATCATAAATATATCGAACAATATCAAAGAATTGTTGATGATAAGGCAGTATTAATGCAAACCATTAATGATTTTACCGAAAGAATGTCCTTCTCTTTCTCAACAAAATTAACTGCTTCTACTCTACCACAATCAGAATAAACAACTAGCAGTTAGTTATTTACAACTAGAGAAGGGAGGGCATCATGTCAGTCTACCACAGAAAAGTACTTGAACTATTAGCTATTGAAAAGAGCAACGAAAAAACATATTTACGGATAAAATTAGAACTTGAATTAGAAATTGAACTGTTTTGGGAAATTGACAGTGATACTGCTGAAAATTTAATAGCAATATCTGAATTTGATGGAAACCATAAATGCAGATTATCGTTACATACAACATTGGACATGGTAAAAAAACAATATATAAGTTTACTTACAAGAACATACCGCGATAAAAGTGCTCGAATTTATTTTACTTGTTCAGTGGACTACAAAAACGATTTAGACTCGATTAAAAACATCCAAAGTGTTAATGATATAAATTACTTACCATTTTTATCCAAAAATCTATCGGTAATTGATAAAAATAAAACGGAACAGATAAATGAGCAAAATGAAGTAGTAATTCCAAAAGGCTACAAGCTTCCATTAAAATGGGTAAGTGTTGCTATAATTAGTGTTATCTTTATCATACTGTTTGGATATTCAACTAATATTTCAATCAATGATACCACTATTGCCAAGGCAGCTGGTAAAACTGCCGAAGCCCATTTAGTAAAGAGAAAAACCGTTGTTACACCAGTTACTAAATTAGTAAAAGATGATTATATTCAATCAAGGCTCCCCTATATAGAACTCGATGACTTCATAACATACAGTATTCCAGAAGGCTACGTGTCCCTTACATTTGATGATGGCCCTTCTAAATATACAACGAAGATTGTCGATATATTAAAGCAATACAAGGCTGGTGGTACTTTTTTCTTTATAGGAATCAATGTACAAAAACATCCTGACTATGTTCGATATGCTCATTCAAATGGATATACGATTGGTAGCCATTCTATGAACCATGTAAAAATGTCAAACCTCTCCTATGAAAAACAAAAAGATGAATTCATACAATCTACTAAAGCAATAGAGAATATTACGAATGAAAAGGTAGTCCTCTTCAGGCCACCTTATGAAGATTTAAATGAACAGACAAAGGATGTAATCCATGATTACCATGACAAAATGATACTTTGGAATAAGGATCCGCTGGATTGGAAAACTCGTGATGCAGATAAAATCTTTAATTATGTTCGTAACACGAAATCCTCCGGTTCCATAATCCTTTTGCATGAATCCCAAGCTGTTATTGATGCTTTACCAAGAATAATTGAGCGCTTGCAAGAGCAGAATTTAAAAATTGTCAATTTGCAGTAAGTAAATTGCTAAGAAAATGCTATTGCTGATATGAATACTGTTAATGAATTAACATCAAAGCAAACTAATTTTATCGTAAAAAATAGATCCGATAGGTCGATGAATTACTTAGTTTTAAATGATCTTTATTTTTAGAGTTCGATATGTAACTAAAAAACCTCATTCGCTTATGGTACGATTCAGCGCGCCATATCTAAGTGAATGAGGTTTTTACTAAATTAATGCACATCTAATCTTTACAAGATTATCAATTATTGGGCCAAAACCTGCTAATAATATAGTCATAGTGATTGACTCAGTATTATTTTAATCTATAATAACTTGCAAGTGATTTCCCTTCTAAAACAATAATTTCTTCATACCTAAACGTTGTACTCCTTGTAGATGAAAAATCCTCTTAAATAATAGAAGGCTTGTCCTTACTCGGGTAACCAGCGACGATAAAATAAGCGGATATTTTTCGGTTAGATGCAGAATAGAGCTCATTTCGGGGTAAATAAGCGGAGGGTTTCCGGTTATGGAAAGTAAAGTCCCCCATTTTCGCGGTTTTCGAGTTAATAGGCGGAATCTCTCCTTCTATTTAAACTATTTTCAATCCAATTTGCTAATTAAGCGAAATTTTTCCGTCTATTTATCAAACCGGGTGCTTAATCTGATCACCAACCGATAAGAGCGGACGATAAAAGGATGCTGATTCCTGCATCTGGGAACATGAGGGTATGTGCATATTCCTCCTAAAAACTAAAATAGCCTAAATTCCCAAAAGAGGAATCTAGACCATTTGTTTAGTTAAATATAATTTTCTAATCTATATTTCTATCTAAATATTAATCTCTTTCCAACAATACAGCACCTGCAATTCCAGGATGCGTCATTTCATACGGATCAAGTATCAAATTTAGTTCTTCTTCTGTCAATACATCGTATTTTAAACATAGTTCCCGAATTGGCGCACCGCTTAAAATAGCCTCTCTTGCAATCCGAGCTGCTACTTCGTATCCAATATGAGGGTTAACCGCAGTAATGACTCCAGCACTCTTTTCAACGTACTCTTTCAATTTCTCTTCATTTGCTTTTATTCCTTTTAAACAATTGTCAGTAAAAGTGCGGAAAGCGTTATTCATAATGCTGATGGATTGCAGCAGATTAAATACCAGCACGGGCTCCATGACATTCAGTTCAAGCTGACCTGCTTCTGATGCAAGGCAAATCGTATGGTCATTGCCAATTACTTGGAATGCCACCTGATTAATCACTTCCGGCAAAACTGGATTTATTTTACCAGGCATAATGGAAGAACCCGGCTGCCTAGCTGGTAATGTAATTTCACCCAAACCTGCTCTTGGGCCCGAGGCCATTAGTCGCAGGTCATTCGCAATTTTGGACATGTTCATCATGCAAACCTTCAATGCTGCAGATACCTCTGTGTAAGCATCTGTATTTTGTGTAGCATCCACAAGATGCTCAGCTCCCACTAGTGGAAGACCGGTGATATCTTTAAGATGTTCTACTACTTTTTCAATATAACGGGGATCGGCATTTAATCCAGTTCCGACCGCCGTGGCCCCCATGTTCAATTCATATAAATGCTGGCGTGATTGTTTAATCCGCTTAATATCACGTTCGATTACACGGCTATATGCTTCAAATTCTTGACCAAGTCGAATTGGAACAGCATCCTGAAGATGGGTGCGCCCCATTTTAATAATAGGATTAAATTCTTGAGCCTTTTGCTGAAAAACTGTAAGCATTTCTTCCATGGTTATTAACAATTTTTCTAAAAGCTTCAGAACAGCTATATGAATGGCTGTGGGAAATGCATCATTAGTAGATTGTGACATATTGACATGAGAATTTGGACTACAATGGGAATAGTCCCCTTTTTCTTTTCCAAGTAATTCAATCGCTCGGTTGGCAAGTACTTCGTTAACATTCATATTAATCGAGGTTCCTGCCCCACCTTGAATAGGGTCAACAATGATTTGATCGTGCCATTGCCCTTCCATTAATTCTTCTGAAGCCTTAACTATTGCTTCTCCAATTCCGGAATAGAGGCATTTTACTTCCATATTTGCAAGTGCGGCTGCTTTTTTCACAATGCCCATTGCCTTAATTAATTCTTCATGAATTCGATACCCAGTGATAGGAAAATTTTCAACTGCGCGGAGTGTTTGAACACCATAATAAGCTTCATCAGGGACTTCCTTTGGTCCTAAAAAATCCTTTTCAGTTCTCAATTGGCTTTTTGTGATTAACATATTTTTCGCTCTCCTAATTTCTGCAAATATTTAATTTTCTTTATCTAATTTTATCGTCAAATCCCCCGCCAATGGCGTTTCAAGTATCTCCTTGACCTCATTTAAACAATCAGTTTGTCCAAGTGCCCACATCAATTTAGCAACAATTGCTTCTGTATTCATATCCCCAGAAAGAATGACTTGATGCTGAGCTACCTTATGCCCAACCTCATATAGAAGCAGTTCTTCTCCTTCTTCCAAGCATTGGGTTGTGATGACGACTGCCATTCCCTCTTCCGTAAGATTCTTAACTTTTGAAAGCAGATCCCTTCCTTCAAAAGGTAAACCGCCATTCCCAAAGCTTTCAATAATAATTCCTTTATATAAATTTTTTAGACAATCAAAAATCTCTGGCTTCATACCAGGGTACAATTTCATAAGAAATACATCCGTACACAAATTGGTATTTAAAGAAAGGAGTTTTGTAGTGGATGCAGGTTTCCAATGGTATTTAATTTCATTTTTATTCACATAAGCGACATACGGATGATTGATGCTCTCAAATGCATCATAACTTTTTGTCCGCATTTTAACTGCTCTCGTTCCAAGAATAACCCTCCCATCAAATACAATAAACACACCACCAATATCCTCACAAGCAAACCGAAGGGCATCTGTGACATTTTTCTTAGCATCGGTTTTTTTAAAGCTGATTGGAACCTGTGATCCAGTTAGTACAACTGGTTTTTCCAGACCTTGAAGCATATAAGAAAGTGCGGAAGATGTGTACGCTAACGTATCTGTTCCATGGGTAATGACAAATCCATCGTAATCATGATAATGGGTATAAACAGCTTCAGCGATTTTAACCCAATGCTCTGGCTGCAAATTAGTGCTGTCAATATTCATCAAGATTTTACCGTCAATTTGTATATTTTCGGATGGCTCGGGTAAGAATTGAAGCAATTCCCCAACCGATAATCCTGGAACAAGTCCCTCATTTCCCTCTACTGAAGCAATCGTTCCTCCAGTTGCAAGCAATAATATTTTTTTCATAAGAAACATCTCCATAGCGAAAAATAGTCATATATTCGCAAAACGCGTATTTATATTTGTTATTATAGAACTAAATTTTGAAAAATCAAGATATAGTATTCAATTCGCGCACGTTTTTTCTAGTCTGGCCTATTTTACTGTGTTATAATGAGTTCAATATTTTAAAAAATGGAGTTTGAGAGCATGCTTGAACATTTATCCGAATTAAGAAAAAGCCGAAAATGGTCCTTACAAGATACTGCAGATCAACTTGGAATGGCGAAGAGCACTTATGCCGGATATGAATCTGGGTATCGTGAACCCTCCCTTCAATCGTTATCACAAATTGCAGATTTATTCGAAACAACTGTTGATTTTATAATTGGAAGAACAGAAAACGACTCGAATTTTATAGAGATTACAAATCTAAATAAAAGTCCAGATCACAGACTTTCAATTGATGGAAGACCATTATCACCAGATGAATTAATCGATTTTATTGCTTTTGTGAGAATAAAGAGAAGTTTGAGGACGAAAGAGATAGGAGAAGTAGCTCCAACGGATATAGAAGAGTGATTCTTTATGTTAGTGCAACTCTGATCAAGGAAGTATATATACTTCTTATGTTTTTAAGAATCACGAAAAACATCATTTGATTGGAAGCCTATCTAGACGAGGAAATCGTTGGTATAACTCAGTTATGTAATCATTTCATTCGAATAGTAAAACAGAAGAACTCAAAATTATAAATTTAATTCTATATCCAATATGGACGTAATTCCGAAAATTTATAACTATATTTATCATTATAACGAGGCAAGAATTTTTAAAAAACTAGGCTACCTCACTCCAAAATGATTTGGAAATAAGGTAGCCTATTTGGTGTTTTATATGTGTCTCATCTCGCTAGGTAAGTTCAAGGACTATGCTGCTTTCTTAAGAGTCATATCCTTATTAAATTTAACTTTTTCAAAAATACTCCCTATTATAAAACCAAGCAAACCAGGAATGACCCAACCGAAGCCCTTATTTTGCAAAGGAACAGTAGATAATAATTCTGAAAATGAACCATTTAAAAAGGTAGAATTGATGATTTCCATCAAGCTAAATAATCCGACTAGACCAATTGTCATGACATAAACTGGTCGTTGCTTAAAAGGCAATCGATCATGTAAAAGACCTAAAATAATTAAGGTAATTGCCATTGGATACAATAAATCCAGCACCGGGACAGATACTTTTAATATTTGAGATAGACCAAGATTTGCAACAAAACCACTGACCAAGCATAAAAGGATTGCCCATTTTATATAAGATAATTTTGGGAAAACACTTGAAAAATATTGAGCACATGATGTGATTAATCCGATACAAACACTTAAACACGCTAATGTGAAAATTAATCCTAAAACAATTGTTCCGCTAGTACCAAACAATTGATGTAACACTGTACTTAATACAATGGCTCCATTATCAACTTTTCCTGTTACCTGCGCCGATGCTCCTATGTATGCAATCACTAAATAACAAAAAGTTAAAAGCACCCCGCAAATTAGCCCAAATATCGCTAAATATTTTACCTGTAAGGTTTGTTTGCTTATCTTTTTACTTCTAAAAATATTGGTAAATACAATTCCATAAATTAATGCGCAAATGGCATCCATTGTTTGATATCCATCTAAAAATCCTTGTGAGATTGGATTCTCTTTATATGATAAAGTAGCTTCTTTGAAGTCTGGTAAATCAGTAAATAGAGCTTTGATAAAAACAATGATGATTAATACTAGTAAAGAAGGTGTTAAAATTTTTCCAAATCTATCTACTAATTTGGATGGCGATTTTGCGAACCAAAAAACGATACTAAAGAATACTACTGTATAAACCAAAAGCCCGATCGGCGAAGACTCGATTGTATTTGGTAAAAAGGGCTTCACTCCCATTTCATAAGCAAGGCTGCCTGCACGGGGAATGGCGAGGCCTGGTCCTATTGACAAATAAATGGCCATTGGAAAAAGTAAAGCAAAAGTAGGATTAACTCTATTTACTAGAGTATCGAATGTTCCTGATTTTGCAATAGCTATAAAAGCTAATACAGAGAGACCCGCATCTGAAATAATAAAACCCATATCCGCTTGCCATACATTTTCTCCTGCAGCATGCCCCAAATAGGCTGGAAAAATTAAATTTCCTGCACCAAATACCATTGAAAATAACATAAAGCCAATAAACATGATTTCTCTATTGGTTAATTTATTCAAACAATCCACCTCAACCCAAAATTGTTATATTAAAATACTTTTTTATTCTATCAGATATCCGTCCTACTTTAATATTACATATGAAAAATTACTATATATTTCACTAAATTAGAAATAATCCTCTTTATTAAACTTTTTGTGCCATTTCACTAAATAATGAATAAAAGGCTACCAACCCAATAATAAGTCGGTAACCTCTTTTTTAAGCAAAAAATATTTCTTTTTTGAAATTACCAAATGATCCCCCTTTTTCTTCTAGTAAAAAGGCCTTTTCTACCTACATATGACAAAGTCCATTAAATTAATGTCCATCTTAATAAGTTTAAAGTGCTACTTATTCAATGCTCTTCACCCTGTAACACCAATGTCTCAATAAAATTTACAAAGGCCTTCACAACGTTCCACTCCAATGATTCTTTATGATAATACATCCATGTTCTGCGTAGTATCGGATTTCCTTTTTGATCATTTAAATCAATTTTATATAATTCTTTAATGTCCTTGAGCATTCGACTGGCTAAGATACCGTAGCCCAATCCATTGATAACCATTTCCTTGCATGTATCAACCTGATCTACTTCGATACTAATTGAAGGCGGCAGTGTATAGTTTTCGGTCCACCAATTATCAATTAATGATTTTAATAAGTAATCTCCGCTATAGTTAATTCTGGGGAGATGAGGCAAATCAGCAAGATCGATCTCTTCCTTAGATGCTATAGATATTGTTTCTTCAAATAATAAATGTTTCTTTAATCCTCTGTAGCTATAGTCGCCTCGAACAAATGCGATATGAACATCCTTATTGTGAATTAGTTGTGTTACATCTTTACTCCAACCTGTCGTCAGTTTAAATTCCACATAAGGATACTGTTGTTTAAATAATTTCAGAATTTGGGCCAGTTCATAATTGGCAAAAAAGTTAGATACACCTAATTTCAATGTTCCCACAACTTCATTACCTATATTATGACTCATATTCCGAACATGTCTCTTTATATTGCTATATTGGGCAAGGATATCATCGGCACATTGAACAAGATATTCGCCCTGTGGGGTAAAATGAACCCCTCTGCTTTCTCGTGTTACTATTTTGACACCTAATTCTTCCTGCATGTGCTTTAAACGATTAGTTAATGCAGGCTGGGTAATAAACAAAAGCCTTGCCGCTCTCGTTATATTTTTCTGACTATAGAGGACCTTCAGTATTTCCCAATCACGGTAATCCACTATTCTCCCCCTAATTTTTCCATATAAAAGTTTTTTATATCATACTATAACTTTTTAGCATTTTATTTATTTTCATTATTGCATTATCATTGGTCTGTAGCAATTAATAATTACTTCATCAAACTTGAAGCAGTACTTTATTAAAGCTAAATCACCCATAAGGTTAAATATAGCTTATGAATCTTTATCCGTATTTATTTCTATCCAATCAGCATGACTGAAGTAACTTTTTTTAAAAAATAGGAGGCATTTTTATGTGGATTATAACTCGTTATATAGATTCAAATATTTCCATGTTCGAATTTGAAACTGAAAAAGAAGCAAGAGAGGCTCTCAAAAAGATAGAGGGCTATAAAATTCTTACTGAAGTTATTTACTTCAATGATCCGTGTTTTCAACAGGAAGCAGCTTAATATATTTACGTTCTAATGAGGGGTACTATCAAATACCTCACTGAACAGCTAGCCCCTCATTCATAATTTAGAGTATAACAATTTAAACAAATCATGCTTAAAAAGAGCAGTCTTATAATGATCTGCCCAGATTGTTGAGAAAGGGGTATTTTCTCAGCAATCTTTTTCATGTTTTGACAAGCTAGAGAAAAGAGAGCCATAAAGAAAACTTGGCTAGCGCCAAGCCTTAGCGCCGGCGATTGCCTAGTTGTCCTTATGCGATTTAAGTGTTGATTAATCTTTACTACTTGTAGATGAAAAATCCTCTTAAATAATTGAAGGCTTTTCCTTACTCGGGTAACCAGCGACAATAAAATAAGCGGAGATTTTTCGGGTAGATGCAGAATGGAGCTCATTTCGGGGTAAATAAGCGGAGGGTTTCCGGTTATGCAAAGCAAAGTCCCCCATTTTTGAGGTTTTTGAGTCAATAGGCGGAATCTCTCCTTCTATTTAAGCTAATTTCAATCCAATTTACTAATTAAGAGAAATTTTTCCGTCTATTTATCAAACCAGGTGCTTAATCTGATCCCCAACCGATTAGAGATGACCCTCATGGTCCCAGATGCGGGAATCAGCATCTTTTTTTCGACTAGTTGAGAGAGTATTTTTTTACCGTCTTGTCACTTAACCTCAGAAACTTCTCGACTTCTACAGGTGATATGGCTTCTCCTTTTCAAATCGCTAGCCGAAGCACTTCCTTTTCGACAAAGGACAGAGAGGTCTGATCCAGTTTATCACCCATCCATCGGCCAATCACCAACTGATTTTGGCGTTCCAGGCTGTTGGAAAATTGCCACCTGCTTATGTTCTTCAGGTGAACTTGTTTTAGCCTCCCCATCCTTAAGGAGAGGCATTTGACTAAAAACCTCTACTTATGATAAGGTTCAGCGCACCTGTATAACAGGCGGTTTGACTAATAAAAAAGGGGCCGTTTCTTGTGCTTCTTTAATGAAAGCACGAGAAACAGACCTATCTTTACGTGATTACGCCTTATACTAAAGTGCTTCTTCGATCAGTTTTTTGTAGTAGCGGATCGAGATAAGACCAAAGATGGAGTACAGTGCTGTGTATACGATCATGACGGCGACCATCGGTGTCCAAAGTTCTGTGCCGAAAATAAACCAGCCTGATTGGACGGCAAAGTAGCTATGCAGCAGCCCGATAGCAAGAGGGATGCCGAAGCCAAACAGCTGTTTGGCCTGGATTCCTTTCAGTAGATCACCTTGTGTAAAGCCGAGCTTCCTCAAAATCGTGTAATTTGGTTTCTCCTCTTCCCCCTCACCCATTTGTTTAAAATAAAGAATACAGCCTGACGTTACCAAAAATGTTAATCCCAAAAAGCCAACAATAAACATCGTTAACCCAATACTTTTCTTTTGCATGTTGCTCATTTCCAAAACCGATTCATGGACGCTGGAATCACTAAACTTCAATCCTTTAAAAATCATATTCGCTTTTTCAAGCTGATCCTTATTCTTTAAGTTGATTCCAATATATAACGAAACGTGATTTGCACCATTTTTCAAGCGGGTAAAAGCAGATTCATCGACAATTGCGACAGGAAAGCCACCAACGGTATAATTCCATGATAGAATGTAATCCTTTTTTAATCCTAAATAGTTAAGATGTACTCGTTCCTTTTGTACCTTAAAATCAATTGACCCGGAGTCTTTTAATTTCATAAATTTTTGCAATAAATCACTGTAACCTGTAAAAATGGCATCGCCCGGACGGACATCTGTTCCAGTGACAGCTTTGTCACTGACAACAGAAATCGTTGTCTTTCTTGGATCAGAATTTAACCCCTTTATATGTTCAACCATAATCGCTTGCAGGTTAATCTTTGCCTGAACCACATCAATCCTTTTTTCCGAATAAAGAATTTTCTTTGCATCCAACTCCTTCAAAAACATTTCTGCGTCCTGACTTTTTGTAAACGCAAAATCTGCAGCAACCTGATTTTTTGCTGTTTTTTCAGCAGAATAGTAGGAAATATAGCTTAACGACAATAAACCAATTGCCAGTGCCGAAACCGTGGTAATAATCGTTAACAATAACGCATTTGATTTGATTCGAAACATAATCGAGGATAGCGATAATACTTCATTAATCGTTAAATAGCCGTCTTTCTTTTTCCGGATCATTGCAAAAATAAACCTGATCGAGCCTTTGTAAAATAAATACGTTCCGATAATAACGGACGCCAGGATAAAAATCATTGCCCCGGCCAGCCAAGGTAGGCTTGTAAAATCACCATCAAACAATTTGGAAGAAACATAGTAGCCAAGAAGAATCAACAGAATTCCGGTAATACCCATGGCAATTTCAACCGTTGAGACTTTTTTCACCTTATTTTCAGACGAGGACAAAACACGAAATAACGCTAAAATGCTTTGTTTTTTCATAAATGCATAATTCATCAACAGGATCACAACAAAGATGGCGCCAAAAACCACAAGTGTTTGAATGAGTGCCTGTGTTGAAAAATGCAGTGTGGCGATTGCTTTCACCGTTGTGATTTTATACAAGATCATGATAAGTAATTTCGACCCCGAAAATCCAAGCAAAATTCCAACCAGCAGTGAACCAAAATACAGAATAATGTTTTCAGTGCTGAGGATACGAAAAATCCTGTTTTTCGTCATCCCAATTAATTGAAACAACCCGATCTCCTGGCTGCGCCGCTTCAAAAAAATGTTATTGGCATAAATCAGAAAGATTGTGACAATCGTAATCAGCAGGACAGAGGCGGTCTTGATCGCTGCAGCGCCTTTGATCGAGCCTTTCGTGGCATCCATGGCCGGGTCATATTGCAAGGTCACAAATGCAAAATAGAGGGCCGCGCTAAAGATCAATGCAAACACATAGAGATAATAGTTTTTTAGATTTTTTTTCAGATTGCGGAGAATCAGCTGATTAATGCTCATATTGCACCCCGCTTAACACACCTTGCGTTTTCATGATGTCATTAAAAAATGTCTGCCTTGATTGCTCGCCCTTGGTTAGCTGAGTATAAATCTGACCGTCTTTTATAAATATAACCCTGCTGCAGAAGCTTGCCGCGGCAGGATCATGGGTGACCATAACGATCGTGGTGCTACGTTTTTGATTTAATTGGTTTAACTTGTTTAATAAATCGGACGCCGACTTGGAGTCGAGGGCACCGGTTGGTTCATCAGCAAAAATAATGCTCGGCTCATGGATAAACGCCCGTGCCGCAGAGGTCCGTTGTTTCTGTCCCCCGGAAATTTCATTTGGATACTTGTCTTTACTATCATAGATGCCGAGTTCTTCTGCGACTGCCTGGAATTTTTGCTGTGCCTCCTGCTTTGGCACTTTTGAAATTGACAACGGCAGGATGATGTTTTCTTTCACCGTCAGGGTGTCGAGGAGGTTATATTCCTGAAAAATAAACCCTAAATGGTTTTTTCGGAATTCGGCCAGCTGTTTTTCCTTCATTCCGGTCATTTCAGTTCCTTCAATAATGATCGAACCGCCGCTTACTTTATCAATCGAGGACAGGACGTTGAGCAAGGTCGTTTTTCCGGACCCTGAAGCCCCCATGATCCCAACAAATTCCCCCTTTTCGATTGTTATATCAAGACCTTTCAACACTTCTTGTCTATTAAATTTGTTTCCATAGGATTTATGAATTTTCACTGCTTCTAAAATTGCCATTTCAGCACACTCCTTACTTTGTTCATACTTCTTTATTATAAAAAAGGGCTACATCCTTTTCCTTCGATTATCCGAACAAATAACAAAAGCATGTGACATTTTTGTCACATGCGGGTAATCCTCGTAAAGTCATTCCTTTTTGGAAAAATCAAGGAAAACGTGGTTCCTTCTCCTGAAGTGGAGGTGACCTCCATCGTAATAAGCAGCGGTTTTACTGCCTTTTTTGCTAAAAATAACCCCATGCCCGTTGCAGAATGGTCCTGATGGTTAGTTGTTGAAGTAAAGCCTTTATCAAAAATGCGCGGCAAATCCTTTGGGTCGATGCCTCTTCCAAAATCCTCAACAGTCATGATCGTTTGTTCATTCTCCTGGTAACTTTTAATTTTAATGTCGGATGCCTCACTGTATTTAACCGCATTCG
Source organism: Neobacillus sp. PS3-40 (assembly GCF_030915485.1). GTDB lineage: Bacteria > Bacillota > Bacilli > Bacillales > Cytobacillaceae > JAUZPL01. The sequence continues at coordinate 2,263,627 of NZ_CP133266.1, forward strand.
TCAAAAGCTGCCTGATAATAAACGCGAGCCATTTGCCATCACTTAAGACGGACGCCTCCTCCAATTCCACTTCAAAACCAATTTTTTTCTGAATGCACCATGATTGCAAATCCTTGATTTCCTTAAAAATGACCAATTTTAAATCTACCGTTTCAATATAAAGATCATTTTCCAAAAACGGCAGCCGTTTTTGATGGAGCTGCTGATCGAGCAGATGATGAATTCGAAGCCATTCCACCGTTAATTTATTTTTCATGGTGGTATCGTCCATTTTTTCGATCATTAAATGCATTGCCGTCAATGGCGTTTTGACCTCGTGAATCCAGGCAAGAAGATCATCTTTTTCTTCTTCCAGAGCAATTCTGTTTTTGGTGGTATCCTGTTTCAGCCGCACAGTCTGGCTGGTAATCGTGGTCTCAATTATTTTTTCAAAGGGACTTTCAGCCGCGGGGAAGCTTGTCATATCCAGAGTATTATCCCATTCCAAAAGGCTTTGATAGAATTTTGTTTCCTTATTAAAACGAACAACCAGGAAAAGAAAAAATACAATCGCTGATAAAAAGACTATGTAAAGGATTGGACCCAATGGAATGGTGTTGTCGAGATAAGCAACAAATATGAGCAGGCATTGCAGAAAGATAAAAAGCAGAATCCAGCTGCGACGTTCGGTTAAAAAATTCTTGATCATACAGGGTGTTCCTCTTCAACAGCGATATAACCCTGGCCGACCTTCGTTTCGATACATCGGCCCAAACTGAGTTCGTCGAGCTTTTTCCTGAGCCGGTTGACATTGACGGTTAATGTATTGTCGCTAACAAAGCGCTCGTCATCCCAAAGGCTTTTGATAAGATCTTCACGGCTGACGATGCGATTTTTTTGTTCAATTAATTTTTTTAAAATAAATAGTTCATTTTTGGTCAGTTCAACAGATCCAAGGTGATTGGTAACTGTGTTTTGCTGATAGTCGACCGTGGCATCGCACCACGTTTTTAGCAGTAGCTGTTCAGAGTTGTAGTTATAGACGCGGCGGAGAATCGCCTGGATTTTTGCAATAAGTACATCCGTATGGAACGGCTTTTGAATAAAATCATCTGCCCCAAGCTGCATGGCCATCACCATATCTGTGGGGTGGTCCCGTGAAGAAAGAAACAGGATAGGCACATTGGAATGGGCGCGGATCATCCGACACCAGTGAAATCCATCGAACTTCGGCAGCTGAATATCAATAATCACCAAATCAGGATTGATTGCGGTAAACTCCTGCAATACTCTGCTGAAATCCGTTATCCCATAGACATCATACGACCAGCCTTCAAGCCGCTCCTTTAACTCATCAAACAGTGTAATATCATCCTCAACCAGCAAAAATTTAAACAACCCACTCACCCACTTTTAAGCACAGGGACAGTTCTCGTCATTATAAATGCAATCCAGAAGAACCGCCTTGTGATTATTTATTTGGAACTTATCCGCTATTTTATTATCATTTATTTTATTTGGTAGCCCCTTATTCAACCCTAAAGCTCCTGTTTTTGTAGAAAACCCACTATCTACATAGTAAGTGCAAGACTTAGTTATGAAAAGACTAATGAAAAAAGTGCTCTTGAGATTGCAGCTTCAATAGGTATTTTCGGAATTTTTTTGGACAAGTGATTAAAATTTCAATTTGCATATCCATTGGTTGTGAATAGCAAAATTTACTATTCTAGTGAATCATTTTAGCGTTGTTTTTTCAAGACGAAATAATGCTATTTACAACTTACTGCCCTATTTATAATATGGTTCACCAAAACGTATCTAAGGAAGGTTTTTTATTTTCACTGCTATTGATTTTTTTAGTGTAAAAAATAAATAGCACCAAACCCATAGCACAGGTAATCACTTCGGAAATGGTCATGGACCAGACAATCCCATGCAAGCCAAAGAAGTAATGCAAAACAATAATGACAGGAATAAAAAGAACCCCTTGTGTAACTGCCATAATGGTTGTTGGAATCCCTTCACCGGACGCTTGGAAGATACCCGTGAATAACCCTGTAAAGCCATTAAAAAGAGCAGATATCAACATAGCCACTAAAATATACGCTCCTATATTAAGAACAGATGGGTCATTTGAGAACATATGAATAACGGGTTCTTTGAACAAGGAAACTAAACCAATGAAAACTCCTGAAATTACGCCAATGGTTATTGCTGTTTGTTTAATGGCTGCTTTCAAGCGAGTAATATTTTTAGTAGAGAAATTGTAGGCAATTAAAGGAATAACCCCTAAGAAGAGCCCCATTGATAAAAACTCCGGAAATTGAACAATTCTTAATGCAATCCCAAAACTTGCAACAACGTTAGCTCCATATCCCATGGAATAATTGTTTAATAACAACGTAGTTATAATTAAGAAAGTGGCTTGTAATAGTTCGGAAATACCAATTTTGTAAACCTCTAATTGGCTTTTTATGTCGATTTTGAAATGATACATAAATCCTTTAAGATTTTCACTTTTGGTTTGTAAATACCAAACATAATAGATCGTAGAACCGATATTTGCTAAAACCATAGATAAAGCAGCACCAAATACATGCCAGTTAAGGACTAAAATAAAGAGAATATCAAATACAATACTCAAAGCGATGGCGATGAACATTCCGAACATGGACTCTTTTGAAGCACCTTCTGAACGAACCATTTGTTCTAAGGCAAAGTTCCATATAATTGCGAACCCACCGGCGAACATTGTAAGTGAATATTGTCTGGTGTAATCAAAAGTTGCCGCATCTGCACCGAGTAAATGAACAAGAGGCTTCATCGTAAAATAAGAAGCAACTGCAATGACAAGTCCAGTAATAATACTTCCATAGAAAGAATACCCAGCCACTCTTTTTGCTACTTCTCCTTCACCTATAGAAACTAACCTTGTAATAAATGTTCCACCTCCGACACCGAACATATTTCCAAATGCCATTAAAACAGTAAATATCGGTAATCCTAGCGTAATTGCGCTAAGCATAGCTGTATCATGCATTAATCCAATAAAATAGGCATTGATGATATTATAAATAGTCCCTACCAACATACCGATTATCATTGGAATTGATAAGTGAGCAATAGCCTTTCTGATTGGTGCTTCTTCTAAATAATAAGTATTTGATTCTGAGTTTTTCATTGTAATCCTCCTTGTATAGGGTTTTAATTATTAGAATTCTAACTATTTTATTAAAAATAGAATTCTTACTGTTATAATTCTAACTATTTTATTAACAGCAGACCTTGCTGCTGTATCAATCATAAAGTTCGATTGATCTTAGTCAAAAGTTCTTTGAGAATTTGTTTCTCTTCTTCCGTTAGAGATTGAACAACTTTCTTTTCCACTTCTCCAAATGCCTGATCGAAAGCCTCAATTAATTCTATTCCTTTTGGTAAAACATAGATATTCTTTTGACGCTCATTGTCCACTGGTATTTTCCGCTCAATATACCCCTTTTTCTCTAGACCTTGGAGCATACTAGTAATACTAGCCCCGCGACGCTGGAATACTTCTGCTAAATCAGTTTGAATCAATTCCTTATCCTGATGCTGATAGATATAGCTTATCATTCTACCTTGTTGTGCATTTAAACCCAGATCATTAACTTTTTCATCTGCTGTTCTCTTTAATTTGAGACCGATCATCTGGAATAAATCCGAAAAGGGCGTGTCTTTTCTTGTTCTCATTTTTTACTACTTCTCCTTTAAAAATCTAACAGTTAGATATCTAACAATACACATGGTATATTACAAGCATCCAACCAATTTGTCAATTCATTCATTCAGCATTTTGTTTTACACTTTTACTATCCTTTGCTTACAAATTATGATACAAAATACAACTGATTCTTTTTTTCCTGATTATCGAATTTTATAGATTTTATCCATTTTCTTGATATGACGCCGCACCTCATTAATTAATTCAGGAGGATCAACAACCAAAACGTTGGCACCATAACTTAAAACACTTTGAACAGCCCGATCAATACCGGGATACTCTGCAGTCACAGACAAAGATCCATCTGGGTTTTTACATACTTGTTCATGACTAAAGTCATCGCGGACCCTCGTCTTGATTACTGGATCAAAATGCAATACTACTTTTATCTTGGCACCTTTGGCTTGAATTTTAAACTGCCGCTCGACATCTTGAAGTGAATACAAACGACGAACGAACGTCTCGGGCATATTTTTCAGATTTAGAATTCGGGAAAGTCTGAATACCCGAAAATCAGACCGTGTAAGGCAATATCCGTATATATACCACCTATTCCCTTTAAGGAATAATCCCATCGGTTCAATGGTTCGTTCTGTTTCCGCACCTTTGATATCCAAATACTCAAGCTGGACTAAATGAAATTCCTTAATAGCTTTATGGAGAGATCCGAGATTATTCTTAACATTAGGCTTGGGCGTTAAATCTAGGTCAACATGAGTTGCGCCTGAGGGATTTGAAATGTCAGGCACCATGGCGCCTATTTTCTCTAATAGCCCATCAATATCTGAATCGTCTGTAACGGATCTTGCTCCGCGTAATGCGGAAAAAATGGTAGAAAAATCATCAAGGGATAAAACTTGTTTATCGATCCGATAGCCTGACATAATTTCATACCCACCATCAGAACCAGGGAATGAAACAATCGGAATGCCCGCTTGATTGATCGATTCCATATCTCGATAAATGGTGCGTAAGGAAACCTCGAACCGTTCGGCGAGCTCAGTTGCGCTAACGCGGGGTTGATTCAACAAAGTCATCGTGATGGCAAGCAGTCGATCCAGCTTCAATGAAAGTTCCTCCCTTTTATCGGAATCCCTATCTTTAATAGCTCCATTTTAACGCAAAAACGAAATCAAATTCAATTCGACCCTGGTAATGGTGTAAATTAAATTGTTAGGGATTGTCCATTAATAAAGAACGGCTCTTTCCGCAAACGAAGCGAACAGAGCCGTCTGATTACAGGCGCAATGCATAAGAGTGGACCTGTATTGGTTGGTTATCGAGGTACTACGGTAAGAATTTTGAACGTTACCCCAAATTTATCCGTTACGGTGGCATACGCAGGGCTGAATGGAGAATCCTTCAATGCTTCGTGAACATAGCCATCCTGTTTCAACGCTTCATAGAATTGAGTAGCCTTGGCTTTGTCCTCAGTTGTAATGCAGATGGTCATCTGCGTGCCTCCCTTTTCATAGGAGCTGCCGGTAAAAAAGTCTGAAAGTCGAAGTTCTGAGTCGCCGACTTTCAATATAGCAAATTGGATTAATTCTTTCATTTCCACCGACATCTGTGATTCAGCATTCCACGGTGCATCCCCAGCTAATAGTGTAGAGACGACTTCAGCATCCAGCCCTTTAACGTAAAGTTCAATTGCTTCTTTGGCTTTTCCATTCATCTCTAAAAAGGGGATTAAATTTGTTGTCATGATCAATCTCTCCTTGTTTTTTAAATAGTTTTTTTTTGAAGATTAGTCCATCATTCAAGCTTTGCAGCACTTGTCGGTGAATCAACCTTACATAACTAATATTAAAACAAGAACCCTGACAGCATTATGTCAGGGTTCTTAAGAGGGAAAATAAAAATTTTCTATAAACAAATAGCTCCATTTCTTTCCGAAATTTCATTATACTAATCTAGAACATTAGAATTCACACGATGTGGGGGGCATGTTAGATGAAGAGTATTGCCGTTTTTTGCGGATCAAGTATTGGAGCATCTGAAGCTTATCGACAAGGCGCTATTCTTTTAGGAAAAGAATTTGCCAAACGCAAAATTACATTAATTTATGGTGGATCTAGTATAGGTGTGATGGGAACGTTAGCAGACACTGTACTTCAAGAAGGAGGCAAAGTCATCGGTGTAATCCCTACATTACTTGCAGAACGAGAAATTTCTCATCAACATTTGACAGAGCTAATTATTGTTAATTCCATGCACGAGCGCAAAAGCAAAATGATGGAGTTAGCGGATGGATTTATTGCATTACCCGGTGGCCCTGGTACACTAGAAGAGTTTTTTGAAGTATTTACTTGGAGTCAAATTGGCTTGCACCAAAAACCTTGTGGCATCTTAAACGTTAACCATTATTATGATCTACTCATTTCATTATTTGACCATATGCAGAACGAACAGTTTTTACAACCACAGTATAGAAATGCTGTATTAGTAGACAGCGACGTTTCAGGGCTATTAGAAAAATTCTCATCTTATACACCTCCTACCATCAAAACGTATCGAAAAAACTAGCTTAACCTAAATCACCCCTTTAGATACTAAAGGGGTAAAACGGCCGTCTACAAAGTTTTGATCTTCTTACATTTAAAAAACAGGAGCACTAAAAGAGAAAATGCTAGTGCAATCGCAATCGGAAAATACACTAGACATACCGTGCACCATCACGAAATAAGTCGCATTTCCTTGTTCTGACCTCTAAAGAAAAGGCCTCTTAAGCAGGCTTCCTCACTATTCAAAAAGTTGCCAACTTATCCGCCTATTTAAGCGATATTTTATTATAACCCGTTAGCTCCGACGTTACGTCGTCGCTCCTGAGGAAGCAGCTCCTTCGTCAGCCTTCACACAATCAATTGCAACAACGATTGCAATAATAATGGTTTCCATTTCTTCATCCAATACTTGAACCTTGTAGCTATCTCCCCAAGTGAACCACTCCTTGCTCACTTTACCTACAACTTCACCGTACTGCAATACCTGAAAATCCATATCCCACCAATTACCATGCACTTCAATGCCTGCCGCATCAATCGTATAGCGTGCTTTAAAGAAAGAAAGCTCCTTCTTAATCGTTAATACCTCCCGACCATTCACCTCAACAAAAAACTTCGGTAAAAGGCTGAACACCTTTTTCGTAACGAGTGCTACTTCATCTCTTGTTGTATTCATAATGGAGAAAGTCTTTGGAATTTGCATAAAACTACCCTCCACGTAATATACATCCTTCTCCTGCTGATCCTTTACTGTAAATTTGCCACTAAGACTGAATACCTTCTGCTTTATATAAAATTGCTTCATATTAAGCCTCCTTCTTATGAGCATATTACTAATAGGTATATTGATGTTCTATCTGAGATATTAATATTTTCTATTATTAATTCTATCCACGAATGGGTTCATTATCTATATTCTATCCATTAAATTGATATACCTTCTTAATGTAAAAAGGTATGCATACCTATACGTTTGCACACCACACTAATCTATTTAACTGACTAAAACATCCTAATCTTTATTTCAAATTTGAACTCTAGCTATTTCAGCTTTTCGCGCGTAAAATAACCGTACCTATTTATGGTACGGTTCACTGTAATGTATCTAAATGAGGTTTTTCTGCACGTAAGCCTAATTTAATTAATCCGTTTGGAATACAGTTATAAACCGAAGTGAAAATACTTTAAAAGTGTGTATTTAGGTTCCACTATTATTCGACACTAATTTTTCTAAAGTGGACAATGTGACTACTTGGTTATAAATCTTTGACTTTTTCAAAGATTTGTTTTGCTCGTTTCTCGACTTCTTCATAATTACCAGGTTCAATGCCCGTCGTCAGCACACTTCCAATTCCTGCTGCAAAGCTTTCTTTTTGCAGCCATTCTGCAACATTATCCAGGTTCACCCCTCCTGATGGCATGAGGTTTATATTTTTTGGCAGCAGTCCTTTAATATTCTCTATGCAGGACTGTCATTTTTTATTAAATGTTTTATTTAACCCATTTTTTTTGAAAGTCAGCAATTTCCCCATACTCATTTTCCAAAGATCGTGAAACACGGATATAAATGTTGACTAGATCTTGATAAATTTCACTATTTTCTTCAAGCGGCTCATGCTCATGTGTAGAACCCACTAATTCAGACATGATGGAGAAGTCTTCAATTTCCCCGAGTGCATACATTCCTAAAACCACGGCACCCAGACAAGAGCTTTCAAAGCTCTCAGGTACCACCACTTTTTGGTTAAAAATATCTGCCATCATTTGGCGCCATAGTTCTGACCTTGCAAATCCCCCCGTAGCCTGAATTTTCTTCGGTACACCAATCATTTCTTGCAAGGCAAGAAGAACGGTATAAAGATTTAAGATCACTCCTTCTAACACTGCTCTAATCATATGCTCCCGTTTGTGATGGAGCCCAAGACCGAAGAATGAACCTCTGGCGTTGGCATTCCAAAGCGGTGCCCGCTCTCCGGCAAGATATGGAAGAAAAATCAGCCCATCCGAGCCGGGTGAAACGCGGGAGGCGATTTTTGTCAGCACTTCATATGGATCGATCCCGAGGCGTTTTGCTGTCTCCACTTCTGCAGAAGCGAGTTCATCCCGTACCCACCTGAAGGTCATTCCCCCATTATTAACAGGTCCGCCAATAACCCAATGCTTCTCAGTTAATGCATAACAGAAAATTCTGCCTTTATGGTCTGTAACCGGTTTATCCGTAACTGTTCTGATTGCACCGCTTGTCCCAATCGTAATAGCGACAACACCCGGGTCGATTGCATTAACCCCGAGATTCGACAACACACCATCACTCGCTCCTACAACAAATGGTATTTCTGTTGAAATACCCATTTCATTAGCATAATCTTCTTCTATTCCTTTTAAGTAAAAGGTGGTCGAAACAGGCTCCGATAATTGTTCCCTTGAAATTCCTGCAACCCTTAACGCTTCTTCATCCCATGTCAGATTCTTTAAATTGAACATCCCCATCGCTGAGGCTATAGAGTGGTCGACCACATATTGGCCAAAAAATTTATGGAAAATATATTCCTTTATACCTACAAATTTACTAGCCCGAGTGAACACATCAGGATGTTCTGTCCGCAGCCAAGCTATTTTCGCCAGCGGTGACATAGGATGAATGGGGGTCCCTGTCCTCATATAGATTGCTAGTCCATTCATTTCATTTTTTATCTTCTCTGCCCATTCCGTTGCCCTGCTGTCAGCCCAAGTAATACACCCAGTTAGCGGTTTGCCGCATTCATCAACAGCAATAACACTGTGCATAGCTGAACTGAATGATACAAGTGCGAGATCTGCAGATTTAATCCCGCCTTTTTGTACGGCAACTTTAATTGTTTCTACAACAGCAGCCAATATTTCGTCCGGATTTTGTTCTGCTACTGTAGGAGAGGGGCTATATAGCGAATATTCTACATGATGCATGCCTACCACTGTTCCGTCCTTCTTAAATAGAACTGCCTTCGTACTTGTCGTGCCAATATCTACTCCTAAATAATGGCGCTGGTCCATTTAATCGCCTACTTCCAAAGGTTTTTCCTCAAATTTCCCAGTTTAATCAATGGTTGATTAACTGGAATTTCTATTTTCTTAAATCCTTTAAAAAACAAATCATAGGAATGATCAATCATTTTGAACAATTCCGATTAGGTGAGAGAACCATCTATTAAAACCGTATTCCAATGAGTTTTATTTAAAGGCTGTTTTCGCATAGATTGTTGTTTTTCGTACCTAGTCTAAAAACCAGAAATAACAATAGTATCGTGCTCTTTTCTTAAAAACTTCCTACGGTTTTCATCGGTAAACTGGAATCCCATTCTAATTTAGTTTCAACTAGCAACAAAGTTTAAGAAAAGAGCCTATTTAAATGAAAAACTAAGGTCTTCTCCGTTAGTTGCTATCACTTTCTTGTACCAATCAAATGATCTTTTCTTTGTTCTTTTTAATGTTCCATTTCCTTCGTCATCCATTTCTACATAAATAAAACCATACCGTTTTTTCATCTCTCCAGTTCCTGCTGAAACTAAATCAATGCAACCCCATGGTGTATAGCCCATTAAGTCAACACCGTCTAAAGTAACCGCCTTTTTCATTTCTGCAATATGATCTCGGAAATATTGGATCCGATAATCATCCTCCACATATCCATTTTCATCCGGTTTATCAATGGTTCCCATTCCGTTTTCAACAATAAAGAGAGGTTTTTGATACCTGTCATAAAGTTCAGATAAGGTGTATCTTAGCCCAACAGGGTCAATAGCCCAACCCCACTCCGTTTTTTCTAAGAAAGGATTTACATCCCCCATTTGTCCGCCGGTATCGGTATTCTGAACGATTTCAGTATGGTAAACACTGCTACGGTAAAAACTAAATGATAAAAAATCCGAGGGATACGCCTTGATAATTTCGTCATCCCCTGGTTCTTTTTTTATAGTTACCCCCATCTCTTCAAAAAAGCGGTCGGCGTAAGATGGATAATATCCCCTCATCATAATATCAGAATAAATCAAAGCTCCTCTTCGATAATCCAAAGCTCCAAATATAGTTTCCGGCTTACAATCTTTCGGGTAAATGCAGCTTAATGCAACCATACAACCAATCTTTGCATCTTGAATGATCTCGTGACAAAGTTTATTGGCAAGGGCACTCGCAACAAACATATGATGCTTTGCTTGATAACGTACCTGCGCGGTAGCCTCCCTGGATCCCATAAAGGCGTAACCATTTAATACATTAATTTCGTTAATGGTGATCCAATATTTAACTAAATCCTTATATCTTGTAAATACCTCTTTACACATTTTTAAAAAACAATCAATCGTCTGACGACCGCCCCAACCATTAAAATGATCAGCCAAATAAGCAGGGGTTTCAAAATGATATAGAGTGACTAATGGTTCGATATTATATTTTTTGCACTCTTTAAAAACATCTTCGTAAAATTTTAACCCTTCCTCATTTGGTTGTTCTCCTTCAATTCCACCTTTTGGGAAAATGCGGGACCAACTAAGAGATAGACGGAAACACTTCAAACCCATTTCTCCAAAAAGGGCAATATCTTCTTTGAAATGGTGGTAAAAATCAACAGCTTTATGACTTGGATAATAAACGGTTTCATCAATATAGCCTGTTGCGCCTTCTGGTATGGTATCAATTTTGGGGTCCCCAGTAGGTCGCCGGTTTACCGTTGTTTTTGTGCCATCTGTTAACTTGATTGTAATTTTCCTTGGGCGGTCTACAGAACCATTTGTTATGAAGTCGCTTGTTGCAAGACCTCTTCCGCCTTCATTGTATCCACCTTCATATTGGTTAGCAGCTGTAGCTCCACCCCATAAAAAATTTTCTGGGAATGTTTTTATCATTAAAGTTCATTCCTTTCTAAACGCATTAAAATAAATGTTAAACAGATTAAATAGCATAAACTACACATTTTATATTTGTTTAATTCAGAAAGACTATGGATTCAAATACAAATTTCTCCCCTAACTATCATTGCAAGAATTAGTATGGTGAAAATTAATTTGAATAAAAAAAGCCCAAAATAAGTTGGGCAATTCTGGTGGAGGGTTTTGTTTCAGGCCTTTTTGATAAGTTTATGCAAATCGATGATTTCTCCGGCCAAATCTTTAATGGTCATTGCGTTCATCAAATGGTCTTGTGCATGAACTATAATAAGTGAAAGCTCAAATTTCGCACCGCCTGCTTCCTTTTGGATTAAGTCAGTTTGAAAATGATGTGCTTCATTAAAAGCAGAATCTGCTTCGGTTAGTTTTGCTTCTGCTTCATCAAAACTACCTTCTTTAGCCTTCTGCATCGCTTCCATCGCCAAGCTTCTTGCATTCCCTGCATGAAGGATTAATTGAAATGCCAGATTGTAAAGTTCTTCTTTATTCATGATTAACAACCTTTCAAATGATTTTCCGGGAAGGGAACATTCCCCTCTTCTGTCAATATTGGGTATATATTAAATTCTAGAAGTTTTATAGCATCTCACCAAAGATCATTTTTCCAATTCTATCAGAAGACGAATGACCTTTATTGTCATATTACATGTAAAGAGACAGGCACTAGTCAAACTAATGCCCACCTCACTTTCCTACGTGATTATATTTTTCCTTTACCCGCGTTCATGGCATTTTCTTCTCTCTTCTTCGCGTTATCATATATTTTGAAGAATGGAGTATAAATTAAGAATGAAATAACAATGTTAACTAAATTCATGATTGCACCTGAAACATGTCCGCCAGAAGCAAGATATCCTGAGATAATTGGCGGCATTGTCCAAGGGACTGCAATACCTGTAGGTTTTGCTACCAATCCGATATCCATACCAAGATAAGTTACAATCACGGTAACTATTGAAGTAAGGACGAATGGAATGATCATGATTGGGTTTAACACGATTGGCAAACCAAAGATTAATGGCTCGTTAATGTTAAAGATACCAGGAGCAAGTGCCAAACGACCAAGACTTTTCATTTGTTGAGATTTAGCAAACAATACCATTGAAAGAACTAAACCAAATGTTACACCCGTTCCACCGATGTGGATGAAGTTATCCCAGAATTGTTGTGTAACAATGTGTGGTAGAGGTTGACCAGCTTGATATGCTGTCATATTGTCACCCATAGCACCAAACCAAATTGGTTCCATTACACTTTTAACGATGTTTGTACCGTGTAATCCAGTAGACCATAATATAGTTACGAATAATTCAGCAACAATGGATCCTCCAAGAGTAAGACCTACCATTTTTAGCGGGTCACCTAGAAGGGTCGTAACTAAGCCGTTGATACTTTCATAAGGGGTCAATTCAACAAGTAAACGTATTACCCAAACCACAAGAAGAACAATAAATCCTGGAATTAAAGCTGCAAATGATTTACCAACATTTGGCGGTACGCCTGCTGGCATTTTAATAACAATATCTTTTTTGACGACCCAACGATAAATTTCCGTTGCTAGTATTCCAATAAGCAATGCAACGAATAAACCTTTACTGCTTAAGAAAGCCTTTGAAATAGCACCGGTTACCATAACTCCTGCTTTAGCTCCAGCTGGAGTAAATAAGAAATTAAATGGTGTTGTTAATATGAAAGCAGCAACTGAAATAGTACCCGCACTCATCGCGTCAAGCTTATAGCTTTCTGCTAATCGGTAAGCCACCGCGAATGCTGCAATAATTGACATGATATTGAAAGTTGCATCTACTGGATAACTTAATTTAGCGGCCCAGTTTGGACCAAAAATAGAAGTCATCCAATCAGCATAACCTGGAATTGGCAAGTTAGCCAGGATCAAGAAAAATGAACCAATGATAATGAATGGCATAGTGGCAATGAGGCCATCACGAAGAGCCATTAAGTGCCTTTGCGCACCAATCTTTGCTGCAACAGGCATGACTTTCTCTTCTAGTAGTCTGTTGAATTTACCCATCTTCTTTTTCTCCTTTTTTATTATTTATTATTTACCATATTTATAGCTGCTTTTAGAACTTCTTCTCCATTACACATTCCGTAGTGGACTTGATTGATTGCATCCACTGGAATGCCTTTTTCTTCACCTAACTTTTTCAAATTTGAAAGCAAGTATCTAACTTGCGGTCCTAAAAGAAGGACATCAGCATTGTCAATGTGTTGATTGACTTGATTAGCTGGAACCGCCCAAATTTTCCCTTCTAAACCTTGTTCTTGGGCTGATTTTTCCATTTTGGTCACTAGCAAGCTTGTACTCATTCCTGCTGCACAACATAATAAAATATTCATCTTTTATTCCTCCTATTATCATCAATAGTTATTTTTTTAAAAAATTTGCCAATTAATCTAAACTGTTTAATTTGACAACTGTTTTAAGAGTGCTTTAATCACCTTGCTCTTATAGTTTATGTTGAAAGCGTTTAATTTTACAGAAACGATTTTTCCGTTACGTAACGGAAAAATGGATGGATACTTAAAATAAAGTTTTTGATATGTAAATTATCAGCAGGTAATATACCCATAAACTAAAAGGGGGTAGCCCTTTTGGGATACCCTCATATTCCCTATTAAATTTGTTCTCCATTAGTAGCAATCAATCGTCTTGTTATTGATCCATATCAGCCTTTTTTCCATTGTAAAGATACATATCTTCCGTTAATGTTTCAGTTCAGTTCAGTTAAGTACCATTTAAAATCCTTATAATCTCTTCAGCAGTCTTACTCTTTAGTATTTTTTTGACTGTTGCACTGTTTTCAATTAATGCCAAGAGCCTTTTAAACATGCTTTCCAGATCATCATTATTAGGTACCTTTCTTATATTTAACAAACAGATAAATTGAACCAAATGTTTATCAGTCCATTCGATGGGCTTCTTTAATGTGCATATAGTCCAAAATATTTCCTCTGTCTCCGGTGAAAGTGGATGAGGGATGGCCACAAGATTTCCAAAGCTGGTTGGAGCGAGCGACTCCCTTTCCAACACTGCATTTACGTAATCTTTGGAGACAAGCTTTTGTTTGTATAATTCTTCGCATAAAAAACGGATAACGCTTTCTTTATCCTCAAAGTCTTTGTGAATAAAAACTCTTGATTCATCTAAATAGCTCGGTTCCTCATTCTTTTTTACAGGTGATAAACCTTCCCTGATATTTTCAATATCTTCTTCTCCTAAAAATGTGTTAACCACTTGTACTGGAACGACTATATCTTCTTTTATTGGAATCGTACTAATAATAAAATCAATAGAGGATAGGTCGTATTCTTTTAATTGATAATAATTGGTTGAAGCCACAATATCGATTTCATCTTTAAATACATTTTGCAAACGATAATACAATAGTCTTGCACTTCCAACACCAGAAGCACACACTACAATCACCCGTTTTGGCCTTTTCTGCCTTGTCTTCATTCTTTCTAATGCCACGCCTATGTGCAATGCAATATAAGCAATCTCGTGTTCTCCTACCTCAATCTCCAAATATTCCTCGATGCATCTGCTGGCAATGGCTGCACCCTCAAAGGCGCTAGGATATTTCCTTTTAATTTCGTTTAATAATGGATTGCGAATGTTCAAGTTATAGCGCAACCGGTTCATTGCTGGCCGAATATGCAAAGTCAGCGATTGAATGAATTCTTCATCGTCATGAAAATCCCAATTTAATTCGGTTTTCAATCTCTCCAGCATGGAATGAATGATGCTGCCTAACTCATCAAATTGACTAAATTCTTTCAACGTATTCTTATGAATTAATTTTGTCCCCAACAAGTGGACAATAATATAATTAATTTCACATTGCGGGAATTTAAAGTTCGTAAACGCCTCAACTTCTTTTACAATTTCATTGGCAACAATTTTTTCAAAGGGATATTGTCCTGTTAAATCGTGTTCGAGGTTTTCAATGACAAAACCTTCTTTGATTCTCTTACACCCAATTGTAATATGGGTAGCCAAATTTTCGAGTGCAATGTCAGATATCTCAATTTTGTATTCATTCACTTTTTTTATGATGATTTCTTTTATCTTTTCAAACAGTTTTTCGTCCAAAACTTGAAAAGAATTACTTTCAATGATTAAGTTGCTTTTTCGGCTTAAAATATAATTTGATAAACATAGCCGTTTCATATATTCATCGCCATCAACTTGCGCACCATAATGCGGTCTGGTAACTAACTTCAATTGATAACTTTCCAATATTTCACGGACAATTTTTAAGTCATTTTGAACCTTAGGCTTGGAAACAAATAGATCCTCCTCAAGACTTTCTATTTTGATTGGTTCCTTTTCTAATAAGAATCGTTTTAATATATACAAAACCCGATTTTCCTGTTCGGAAAAATCTGATTTATTTTTATCTATTGCTTCATTCGCATTAGAACTATACTCCTTTTCAAACACTTCATAATCCTTTATATCTAATAGATATCCTTTTCCTCGAACCGACTTAATGATAATTCCTAACGAGGAGGAGCATTGTGATTGAAGTTCTTTAATCTCGTTGCGAATGGTTCTGTCACTGACACCAAGTTCTTTTGCAATCCAATCAGCTGTAACAGGTTCTTTTGCCTTCATTAAAGACAACACGATGTCTTTTTGTCGTTTCGAAACCACTTTTCTATCCTCCTTTTTTTATGCTCTTTTCTTAATTGATTCATCCTACCTTATTTTTTCTTCACATGGGACGTTCTGTCAAGGGCAAGCGGAGCGAGGGCTTGCCTGTACCCTTGATAGGTTCTCTCCTAAGAAGTATCCTCCCTTAAGGATGAATTACTTTAAAGCCATAAACGAAGGCTGGGGGTTAATAGCTACGCGCAAGGGCTTTTCCTTTGCCTTCCATGCTAATTTAGATGTTTTTATCCAGAATTGATTCGGTATATTATACTTTAAACCCAATTTATAAATTTTTTTAAGTTATTAACTTCAGACTAATGGATTAATATAAAAAAGCCAATTCTAGAATAAAAACTCTTGAATTGGCTTTCTTCGATATAAAAACCTCATTTACCTATGGTAAGGTTCACCACACCTGTTTAAGCGGCGGTTTTCCAATGGACCATACTTATATTAGCATAGTGGGAGTAAAGCACAATTGTTGTTAATCTATGCTGATAATTTTATATTTTTTTCTTTTTTTCTTCTATAAGCGTGCAAAGCAAATAATAGAATAAACCATAGGGGTGTCAACAAAAGGGCAGGCCTTGTAGCTTCAGCAAACAGCATAATAATAAGAATGACAACAAACAACGTTAGGACAGCATAGTTAATAAATGGTGTAAATGGTGCTTTGAATTTTGATTTTGCCTGTAAGTCCTGACGTGTTTTCTTATACCTTAAATGACAAATTAGAATGACACCCCAAACCCAAATAAAACAAATAGCACTAATGGTTGTTACAATTCCAAAAGCTTGTTCCGGAATAAGTTTGCTCAAAAGAGCTCCCCCTGATAGAACAAGAGTAGATATCAGTAACGCGTTTCCTGGTACATGATTTTTATTCAATTTTGCAAAATTAGATGGCCCCTGGTTATTATTGCTTAAATTATATAAGATTCGGCTTGTTGAAAACATCCCACTGTTACAAGCAGAAGCAGCGGAAGTTAAGACGACAAAATTAATAATTCCTGCTGCAATTGGAATCCCCACTAAACTAAACGTTTTGACAAAAGGGCTTTCAGCTGCATTTAGTTCCGTCCAAGGGTTGATGCATAAAAGGATGATCAGCGCACCCACGTAGAAAAAGAGAATTCTTAAAGGAATTTTATTTATTGCCGATGGGATGTTTTTTTCTGGATTGGATGTTTCAGCTGCCGATACACCTACCAATTCCACACCCACAAATGCAAATACAACCATTTGAAATGAAAGTAAGAAACCCGAAATTCCATTTGGAAAAAGTCCGCCATGAACCCAAAGGTTTTTAAAAGAAACTGTCCCTGAATTTGTCTTAAATCCAATTACTAGCAAAATGACCCCAATACCGATTAATGCAAGTATGGTTATTACCTTTACTAAAGCAAACCAGAATTCCAATTCTCCAAAAACTTTTACAGTTAATAGATTAAGTCCTAATAAAATGATCAAGCAGATAATTGCAGGTATCCATTGCTGGATATGGAACCAATATCGTACATATACACCAACAGCAATAACATCAGCCATTGCAGTCATAATCCAACAAAACCAATATGTCCATCCGGTTACAAACGCTGCACGTGGCCCAAGATAGTCTTCCGCAATGTCTGTAAAAGATTGATAGCCCGCTTTAGACAGCAAGAGTTCCCCCAGAGCCCTCATAACGAAAAAACAGGCGGTACCTACAATTAAATAAGCTAGTATGATGGATGGTCCCGCCAGCTGTATGGCTTTACCGGACCCTAAGAATAATCCGGTACCTATGGTTCCGCCAATTGCAATTAGTTGAACGTGCCTATTTGCTAAATCCCTCTTTAATTCTTGCTTTGCCAATCTTATTTCCCCCTAAATGAATTATGTAATAATTTAAAACCAATAAAAAAAGAGATTGGATAGTCTCCAATCTCATGGTCATAAGAATAATAAATAGTATTTGTTCCGCCAACAATTTCAGCATGACAAATAAATATTCAGTACTCTTCTGTCCTTTTGCCTGAGATTGTGAACCCTTCGGCGCCGCAAAATATTCATGCGGTCTCTCCAGAAACTGCTCCTGCTATAGTGTTATCCATAGCAATCATAGCTTGCTAATTATTAAATTTTCTAACAGAGGTAACTATTATTTAATAATATTAGTAACATTCAAATATTTTGTCAATAGTAAGATTAAAAAACTGCCTTTATTTATGGTACGGTTCACCGTGATGTATCTATATGAGGTTCGGCACTCTGAAAAATTTCATTTTCTTTTGAAACCAATCCTTTGATTAACTCGCTGAGTTGTAAAAATTATAAAAGGAGAAAGTGCGATTTTGTAGCCCTTTCTCTATATTTATTTTATTATTGCCATGATAATTTTTTTATATGTTTGCATTTAAATAGGATAATTCAACACATGCTCTTAAATTAAACCTTTTCTTTTTAACTCTTCAATTATCTTTGATTCTTCTGCGGTTGGAACTGGAGATTGCTCTTCTTGAACTGGAAGTTCAGATTGATTTAATCCCCAATCATTTAGTAAGATTAACAACTCATCAGAAATCCGAATGTCTCTTTCTCGAATTTCATTTAGCCCCCAATCATTATGCTGGATAGAAAGATCAAGTAATAACTGTACTTTTGATTTCTTGTAACTTTCTTGTTTCTTTTTAAAGTATCCATTACTTGCAATAATGTTTAGCTTTTTCTCAAAAGGAATCTTATTTCCAATATGTTCCACTAACTCTTTTACTTCTCCATCAGAATTGCTTGGAAAATAACTTGATTGCCATTTCTGAGGAAGAATATGCTCTATTTCCCATTTCCCGGGAAGTAGTTCCTCTTGGCCTTGATAAGCAAGAATCTTCAATATCATACGAACAGTATTACGGTGAGCCATTTTAATCTTCCCTTTTAATTCCTGTTTATTTACTGTACCAAAATCAAATATTGGCATAGAGGATCTAATAATTTCAGAGTTTAAATTCAAGATTCCTCGCTTTACAGCATTAATAGTTGGCGTAACTATATACCTTGCCGCCAAAACTGCAAGTAGTTTCTTGAGAAATTTCAAGAATAGTTCTTCAAAATCTTGCGAACCATGATATTTAAGATAATAAATAACCACTGGGTACTTCCAAAATTCATTTGGATACGAAGTTAACCCATCAAGTACTTGTTTAACTTCAATATTTTTCGACCAGTCTTCATCTTCGATTTCTACACGATTATTAACAACAATCCATAAGTTAAGCACCGTATTCAGGTTATTCATCACATCGCTCTTATATAACTGCTCAAAATTATTCCTTGAATAGTATTTCCTTATCCCTGGTGTTGTTGTATTTCTATCGTTTTCTAATGCTCTCAAATAGAACATATAATAATAAAACAGTTTTTGAATGCTTTCATTCGCATTTGTAGCCTCATCATCAAGTTGTTGCCACTGTTCAATAAAAACTGCTTTCCCTTCAGCATCCAAGTGATTATAGATCTTTGCTTTAAAAATATCCGCATCGGATAAAGCTAATCCTCTATCGTTCAGAGTTGAGAAGATAGTTAACGCCGTATCTTGTGAATCTGCCGTAATTGGTAATAAAATCGCTTTGTTCAAAACATTTCGGATGAACCAGAAAAACAACTCTGGCTCACTAGTAGCATATTTATCTATTAGCCCTGTAAATGATTTGTAGTTTAACGAATAGTTATCTTTTGCACCTTCTTCAATAGTGCCACTGACAAGAATTTTGGCGAAAGTTTCGTTTCCTTCATCTCTCATCACCCTGGATTCAATAAGCGTTTTTTCGAAATCAACCTCAGCAGTTAATTCATCCTGTTCCCACAATGCCGATTCAATTTGTCCCTTAAAATTTTTTACTTCTTTTGTTTCTGTCATTGAATTAAGTTTTGAGTAAAGTGCACGAAGCAATAAAAACAAAGATGTGATTCGTTGTTGACCATCTATAATTTCCTGTTCATCATTCTCATTCTCGTAAGAAACAATCGTTCCCAGAAAATAAGTGCTTTCATTATCATTTTCTGTGTACTCTACTAAATCCTCAAAGAGCGTTTGAATTTGTTCGTCAGTCCACGCATATGGACGTTGATACTCAGGGATAATGAATTTATTAACTTTGCCTGTTTCTAATAATTGTTTGACACTCTGTTTGTTCACTTCGATTGTTGTAGCCATTGTCTATTCTCCGTTCTGTACCTTGTCATTACGCATTTAGCTATTCTTTGATTACATCAAAGCTATTTAATTGGAATATTGGAATAAAATACTTTACTTACTATTTAATTTATAATTATTTTTAATAATATAATAATAGTCTATTGTAAGAAGGTTATCTTCCTTTATTTATTAGTATATTTTTGAAATATATCTGTACTATCGTACTTTATATCTAAACTTAATGTTTGCCATAAACACTTTTCATCTCGTATTTTTCTCCAACTTCTTCATTAAAACAAAGAATAACGGTCATCAGTAAGATTCTCGATTTTTTCAACGAACGTATACATTAATTATCAGCGATGCCCCAAATGGACGGCTTCTATGTTTTTGAGTTATTAAGAAAGATTCTACTATTACATTAGTTTAAATACTTTGGTGTGATATTAAAATTGGTCAGTTTACCATCTATATTTAAATAATCAATTACTGCAACTTCTAAATACATCTAAACCTCTACCTTAACAAACACTTTTTATAGTATTTAAAAAACCTCATCTACTTATGGTACGGTTCACCGTTACTAATCAAAATGAGGTTTATATTTTCCCTATAGTTAGCCTAAATTGGAACTTAATAAGGTTCTAATATTAGTGTTACCTTGAATAATATCTAATCCCTGGATTGTAGATACTCCAAACATTTTTATATATAAATTATCTCCAATTTATTTCAACCTACTTTTGATGTAATATTAAGAAAGATAAGTAATTTTAGAGGTTCTACAGTAGATTGTAGTCCATGATTAAAGATTCTAATAAACTTGGAGGACAAAGATGACATCTATATTACCTAACAAAGCTAAAATAATCTCTTTTATTAATATGAAAGGTGGGGTTGGAAAAACCACACTAACTAAAGATTTAGGGTATTTTTTAGCTTCACAAAGAAATTATAAAATCTTATTTATTGATCTAGATCCACAGTCTAACTTAACTCAATCTTTTTTCAGAAAGTTTGGCTACCATCAAGAAAATCTTCTTGATATAGTAGATCCAGAGGAAGAAGATGATAATACTTTAGAAGATTCAACTAAAGCTAGTGATAAGAAAACTATTGGTAGCGATATCTCAATTCAAAAGTTATTTAAACCCGGGGTGATTTCTCATTTAAAAAGGGATGATTGTCTTTTAAAACTAAATGAGAACATATCAATAATTCCTGGGACATTAAAAGCCATCTTCTCAGAAAGAAATAGTAACATAGAAAATCACCTTTTCAACTATATTAATCAAACAAAATTAAAAGAGGAGTTTGATTTCATTTTTATTGATTGTCCTCCAACATACTCTAACTATACTATTTCCGCTTTAATAACAAGTGACTATTTTATTACACCAAGTAAGCCAGATGCATATTCTGTTCTAGGAATTGAAATGTTACATGAAGTAGTTAGACGAGTAAAAGAAGAACATCAAGTATATTTTTCAAGTAAGAGTTTAAATTCCCTAGGAGTAATTTTCACAGAGCTAGCACCTTACAGTAAAGGCTATTCTGACCAAATAAATGAGATTAAAACCTCATCAAAAATTGAAGAATTAAATATACATTTCTTTGAAAATCACTTTGTTTATAATAGCTATATACCAAAAAGAGCCGAATATTTTATTAGTGATTCATCTAGTAGTACAAAAGAGGGTTTAATAGTCCTAGCCGATGAATTTGAAAGGCGGTTTAATGAAAGTGAATGATCTAGAAAAGTTAAGAAGTCTCCTACACTCATTAAAGAATGTAAAAAATGATGATATCTATAGAAGTGAAGCCTACAGTATATATGTAATATTCTTTTTATCAACTGAGATATTCAAAAGTAATATCGATGTTAAAGATTTTTTAGAAAAAAATCCTGAATTCTTTTTATTTATTAAAAAGTATAAAATGGAATTGAGAGATTATTTATTCAATAGTAGGACTGTCTTAATAGGAAGATTCATAAGAATAATTCAAAAAGCAGCTATAGCTGATTTAAAATCTATAATGAAGGTAATTCAGAATATTGCTTTCTTTGAAGCAAAGAATACTAAATTAGTAAATAATAAAGTAAAAGCCAATGAGGAAAATTATTATGATTCTTTATTAAAACAATTTAAGCGGGGTAATTAATTTGATAGATTCTTATATTAATGAATATAAGACCCTAACACACAAACTATTTCCACATAGTATGTTAGATTATAATGATGCAACTACTTTAGAAACATTAGCGTCTATGTTTAAATCAATAGAAATTATTGATACATATGTAAATTCGACCGCTTCTTTAGACCCTTGGATTCAATTAAAGTTAAATGAAGTAAAAAATCAATTGTTAATCTCTCTTTATTATTTACCTCAGTACACAACTTATGTTTTTAATTCTTTTCAGAGAAGTATTACTGAACTTGTTTTGAAAATCACACTATACTCTGCTTCTGTAGATGCTAAAACTGTAGATTATCAGAACAGTATAAATGGAATACAGTTTAGAATATTAAAAGAAAAAATAAAAAACTTGCAACAATATAGTGATTCTTTTAAAAACTCATCGGATAACTTTTTCTCCTTCTATGGTAGTAGTTCTAACAACATTCATTTAAAGAACTCAACAACCATTATTGATTATATTGAGGCCTATAATTTTATTACCCAAGGGGAAATCAAACAGCTGCGAAATTTTGTAATTAAAGTCGAAAGCTTTTTATTAACTATTTTCGCTAAACTTCATAATTTAAATGATAAAGAGTTAAATATGCCTGCAAAAATCCAACTAAAAAAGGTGATATCTGGCACTTTGTATAAAAAACATTTTTGTTAGTAAAAATTAATATTTTCATTACTCATATAATCCATAGAAAAACCTCTTCAAAAGAAATTTAAAATCTCAAAAGCCTATTCAATAAAACTATATTATGAATAGGCCCCCTTCATTTTTAAAAACCTCATTTACTTATGGTAAGGTTCACCGTAACGTATCTAAATGAGGTTTTTTAAACCTTCTGTTAACTGTATATTTAGACCTTCGACTCTTCTGTAAGCTAAATGGCCCATCTCAAGATTTTAATTCAGATTTTGCTTTAACTCTGATTCAATATGAACCGTGTTTCGATATTTGTATAAATTTATTAGGTCGACTTTTAGCTGAATATCAATTAGATTTAATTTAAAACACGCAACAACTTTTTGGTCATATCGTATCTTTGTTATATCAATTGGCTTTCTTTCTTTGTAAAGCGTTAAAATCTCTTTTCCATCATGAATTAACTCTAGGGTAAGTGAGGTTTTTAATATTTTATTATCAATTTCTTCTGATGTTTTCTCTTATCATTAAATTATAATATTTATTTAAATTTTCCTTTATGTATTCAATATCTTTTTTTGCTAAATGACTTTTGCAATCTCTGATTATAATTACCATACATCTAAATAATAAGTCCACTTTGTAAAGTGAAACTAATGTATCCTCACCTTCAATTTCATCTATCAATGAAGACATTGTTTTTATTAAAGTTTCCTTATCATCTTCTTCAAATCCTAACTGTAAGTTAGTTTTTACATAATTTATTTCTGCCTTATTTATTTCCGAATATGAAATAATTTTTTTAAAACTCTTATAGAATATTTTTAAATCTTCTGTTTGTAATACAATGGAGGGAAATCCTGCCAAAAAAATCTGTAACTCTTCTAATATGGTTAGTAAATCATCTTCTAATTCTGTATTTTTAATTAAACTTGCATAATTACTAATGGCAAAATCTTTTTTAAAGCTATCAAACTTTATAGTGGGAATAAATAATTTCTTTTTTTCTATTTTTTTATTTTCATAAACAACTCTAGGTATAAGGTCTTCAATTAACCATTTATATGTAACCATTGGACTCCAATACCTATCTTCTTTAAAATACTGTAATTTTTTATTCCAAAAGTACTCGTCTGTCCAAACAATACTTATATCTTCTGTTGTATGAATCATATAGCTAGATTCTTCTATCATCGGAAAAATAAATGCTCTAAAACCTTGTGTTTCTTTGTCAAAAATCTTTATTATAGACCCTGTTCCATCAAAAATGTGCCATTCCGTCTCCCCGTTTTGATAATCATAATTTCTACAAAATTCTCTAATTTCAAACCAAAGCATTTTGCTTATTCTACATAGCATCA
The DNA here is from genome assembly GCF_030915485.1 of Neobacillus sp. PS3-40. Lineage (GTDB taxonomy): Bacteria > Bacillota > Bacilli > Bacillales > Cytobacillaceae > JAUZPL01. The sequence goes on from NZ_CP133266.1 coordinate 2,287,847, forward strand.
AGTTATTTTTAAATCTATTAATTTTAGGAAAACTAGCCCAATTAAATGTGGTATAAATATTTTCAAGCTCTTCCATATAAATTTCATAGAAATCATCTATTATATTTAAAAGTTGTATTACCTCTTCCCTTTCAAGGGGAATCCTTACGTTAGCAAAATCAACAAAATATTCTTTTGAATTACTATCAAATTTTTGAAGAACAAATTTTCTTAAGCCATTTTCTAAGTCTGTTTTAGCACCTTCAAATAATTGATTAAGAATTTGTTCATGATTTAAGGTAATCATACAATCTCTTAATCTGAGAGTGTTAAATGTTATCAAACAACTTCCCTGTATTTTAGGATATGAAGGTAAATATCCCATTAATTTAACATTAGAGAAACTTCTATTATAGGTATGTATATCGTTGTATTTATTAATACTTCTTAACTCATCATATGGTTTTTCATTGGAAATAGAGTCATATATTCCCTCTAATTCTTCCTTACTAATAGGCTCTTCTGCAATGGCAACTAATTTAGCAATAGCTTTATCAATGTTTTTATCTTTTTTTAATTGCTCAATCCTTCGTTTTACTTTGTCAACTTTTCTTGATGTTTTATCAAAAATACAATGCCCTAAAAAAGTCTCTGGATAAAGATTTTTATTCTTCACTTGATTTACATTAGGATTACACGGTACAAGGTTATATAAACTATTAACATTAAAATCTTTAGGAAGTCCTAATATCGAAATAATTTTTTTAAATTCTTCTTTATCTAAATACTCTGGAATAATATGGTCTATATGCATGTCTTTATATCTTAATGGTTCATCACTATAAAAACAATTACCTCCATATTCATAAAATAAAGCAGCCCTTACAATGTCATTATTTTTATCAAATTTATAATTCATCGTTATCCCCCATAAAATAGATAAAATAATTAAACCTCAATTAAGATACAAACACTAGCTTTTGGTGTATGATTTAGGGAATTCTTTTCAGTATTTAATTAAATGTATTTGACAGTTATCTTGACAATGTTAAAAACCTCATTTACTTATGGTAAGGTTCACCCCGATTAATCCGATAAGCCCGATACACCTGCTCAACCAATATCAATCTCATTAATTGATGAGGAAAAGTCATTTTAGAAAAGGAGAGCTGTTCATTTGATCTTTTCAATACTTCTGCACTTAGACCTAGTGACCCTCCAATGATAAAGGCAATTTTGCTTTTGCCGTATGTCGCCAATTTATCTAATGAATCTGCTAATTCCTCGGATGATTGCATTTTCCCATTAATCGCTAAAGCAAATACGTATGTATCTTGGCTGATCTTAGCTAAGATTCTTTCTCCCTCTTTTTGCTTCACCTGTTCCATTTCCAACTCACTTAATTCTTCTGGTGCCTTTTCGTCAGCCACCTCGATCATTTCCACTTTTGCATAAGACGTCAATCTTTTTAAATACTCATCAATTCCTTGTTTTAGGTATTTCTCTTTCAATTTTCCAACCGTTACAATCGAGATATTCACAATCCACAACCCTTTTCAAAATGATTACAAACAGGTTATCCACAAAAGTTATCAACATATCCACAGTTTTTATCCACATCTTGTATGGGATCACTCGTTCGCCACCATATATACAGCTGGTTTTTCGCAATATTCACAGGTTGTTGATAAGTTATCCACAGTTAATTTTGATAATATCGGAAATGTCCCATGTTCATCCACAATCGTATCAAGTGCAATATCCACATGTTCTTCACACGAATAAATCATATTTTCTCCACCCTTTAAAATAAATTTTATATCAGTATTTTACACTAATCGTCGAATAGTCATCCTAATACATATTAGCATACAAAACGTTTATAGCGTTGCTCGCCCCATTTTATGTAGTAAAAAATAGGGTATTTATCATCACGATTGGATTCACGGATTCACTTTTGCCTAGCTCTACACCTTTTCTTCAGCTAAGCATAAGGGCAACTACACCTCTGTCATCACCCTTGGGGACTCGCCAATCGGCGAGTTTTCATTAAAAAAGGCTGTTTTCGCATAGATTTGTTGTTTTTCGTACCTACTCTAAAGACCCGAAATAACTATGGTATCGTGCTCTTTTCTTAAAAACTTCCTCCAGTTTTCATCGGTAAACTGGAGTACCATTCTAATTTAGTTTCAAATAGCAACAAAGTTTAAGAAAAGAGCCAAAAAAAAGCAGGAAAGTTTTTACCCAACTTCCCCACTCTTGATTACTTATTTATTGAGCACTTTCAACAGTTAATTTCAACGTTGCATCCTTCAACTTTCCACTTCGATAAAATTTAACATGCAGCTGGTCACCGATTTTCTTTTTCTGATACAAGTGTTTACGAAGATCGATGACATCCTTTATTTTTTGGCCATCCATTTCTACAATGACATCAAGCTCTCTTAGTCCAGCAAGGGCTGCAGGAGAACCTGCTATAACTTGCCTTAAAGCCACTCCGTAATTAACATCTTTCGGCAATTTTAAGGCTTCTTGTTGATAATAGGCGGGAATTTCGGCAACTGATTTCAAATCAACACCCATATATGGCCGCTTTACATCTCCAAATTTTTCAAGATCATTAATAATTGGTTTTGCAGAGTTAATTGGAATAGATAAGCCAATTCCCTCAACTGCCTGCTGAGCAATTTTCATGGAGTTAATTCCAATCACTTGGCCATCAATATTGATGAGTGCCCCTCCACTATTACCAGGATTGATCGCTGCATCTGTCTGCACAACCTCTGCTTGCCAATCCACTACTCCATCCTGGTCAATATCAACGGGAATCGTCCGCTTTAGACCTGAAATTATCCCCTTCGTTACAGATCCAGAGAAGGTTGGACCTAGAGGGTTTCCGATTGCAATCACAGGTTCACCTGTTTTTAATTTATCAGAGTCCCCAAATTCGGCTACTTCTTTCACTTTGCTGCCATCAATTTCGAGCACTGCCAAGTCCGTCCATACATCACTACCAAGCAGTTTTGCCGGAAGCTTTGTTCCATCATTTAGACTTACCTCTAATTTGGTAGCACCTTCTACAACGTGATGGTTTGTCACCACAAATGCCTTATTTCCTGCTTGTTTATAGATGACGCCCGATCCTGTTCCCGCTGCTTCCTCACTATTGCTTCCATTGCCATTATCAGACCAAAAGTTGCTTGATTGTATATTTGCTATACCCACTACAGCTCCGCTTGTCTTTTCAACCGCTTTCGTTGTATCCGTTTCAACATCAACAGCTACTTGTCTTTGAATAACCTCATTTTTGTTAGTAAGTTTCGTATTATTTTCTGAAGTCAGGTTGTTACCCTGTTGTACTGTATAAGGAAGGATTCCATGATTAGACATTGATGGCATAGCAATAATAACCAATAGAGCCCCAAGGATGCCCCCAACTAAACTTGCAAAGAAATAGCCACCCTTTCCCTTTTTTCGCGCTTTGTTGCGAACCTCTGAATGATCATCATAATAACCCAAATTACACCATTCCTCTCTCTCCAAAAAGATTGCTATGTATATTTTGGCTTTCTAAAAACAATTATACTCTTTCCGTTTTAAATTTCTAAAGAATTGCACCTTCGTCTGAATCAAAGAATTCTCATGCTGAAAATAAACAATGCCATTTCATTTGACCTAAAAGTAAAAAGAGTGAAAATGCTCTTTAAAAAGCATCCTCACTCAATTATTTCCTACCGAATATTTTATAAACCTAAACAGCTGTTAAAATTGTTGGTGTTTTAGGGTCTGTATCATATAACTGAAACTGTTCGCCAACAATAATTCCCTGGCTCTCTAATGTCTGGGTTACTGACATCCGTGCTAGTTCCTTCATATTATTATCCATGCTTAAATGAGCAAGATAAAATTTCTTTGTATTGTCCCCCGCAACTTCACCCATTGCAATCGCAGCATCTTCGTTGCAAACATGCCCAACATCACTTAAGATTCTTCGTTTCACACTCCAAGGATATCTTCCCATTCTAAGCATCTGTACATCGTGATTGGATTCAAAAACATATGCATCCGCATTAGAGATAATCCCCTTCATCCGATCACTTACATAACCAGTATCTGTTATAATAACGAGTTTTTTACCGGAATGATGAAAAACATAAAACATCGGATCTGCTGCATCATGTGAAACACCAAAAGACTCAACTTCTGTTGCTCCAAAACTTTTACTAGTCTCCATATCGAAAATAAATTTTTGCTCCGTTGGAATTTCACCGATCATGCCATCCATCGCCATCCACGTTTTTTCATTCGCAAAAATAGGCAATTTATATTTTCGGGCAATTACACCGATTCCCTTTACATGATCACTATGCTCGTGAGTAACAAAAACACCTGAAAGCTTACTTATATCTCGATCAATTTTTTGAAAAAGTGCCTCCATTTGTTTCCCACTAAAACCGGCATCCACCAAGAACGAATGCTGGCCATCTTCTACATAGACAGCATTTCCTGTACTCCCACTAGCAAGTACACTTAAGTGTAAAGACATACTATTTCACTCCACTACCTTATTTTCATCACTACTAAAATCAATAATTTGCCCCTCAAAAGCATTCACAAACAAGCTTTCCTTATCATTAACAACAATATGCCATGTTGGTGCTAATACCTGTGATGCAGCAAGTTGAATGAGAGTTGAATATCCAAGTTCAACCCTTGTAATCTTGCTTTTTGGTTTAAGAATTCCCTTTTGATGCAATGTTTCAATCGCTTTTAAAGGAGGGAGAACCTCACCTTTTTCTGTTAGCTTTTCAATCCCCTCAAGATAGGTCTGAGTATAGGAAATAACTTGATTCTCTTTATTGAGGGAGAAAATGATCATTCCGTTTATATTCTTGTATAAGGTCTTATTTTCAAACTGTTGAAAGTAAGTAATCGTATTTTTTTTATCATCTTTCTCCCAAAATTGATAGTGTTCTCCATAAAGGACATCTTCCTTTATAAAAGAAGAAAGATCAGACGGTTCAAATTTAGAAGGAATCTGAATAGGCTTCTCTAATTTAGCCTGTAGACTATTACCATCTTTTAAATCAACAGATTGTCCCTTTAATTTGCTTATATCTCCATTAGTAAATGTTTTTGGCTTAGCACTAACATATTGGCCTTTTATTGAAATTTTCGGAAGTTCTCCATACTTAATTTCGTCAGCCTTCAGTTTATCCTCAAAAGAGGCTTCCGTAATAAATTCATATTTGTTGGCATCACGTATTTTCATAAACTGATATAACAAATAAACATCTAAAATCAAGAAGGTCAAAATAAAGATGGTTTTAATCTTACTCCAATCCATGCTTCACTCCCCCTAGATCTTCCGTGTCAATTAAACTCCAAGTATTATTGTAACGATAAAACCAAGCAGGTTCTAAAACGATAAGTCTTGGTTCCTTCAAATCCTTCTCCATTCGATATCCCAAGCTAAAAGCTTCAATTTGCTCCATCTTGAAATTTTTCTTCTGTTGCAAAAAAGCCAAAGCTGTGTAGCCTGATGGACTAGTAACTTTATGCATTTCGAACTTTAAGGGGAGTTTTAATGAGATACTTGGACGTACATACTTATTAATTTCATTTCGCCCCCACACCTCATTGATCTCTGATATCCCACTATCATTGAAAACAGGATATCCATCCATACTGTAAAGGCGAAATGTTACCTTATGATTATATTCATCATTGTTTACATAACGATAGGGGTCAGTCCATCCCCCATGTTCATTGACAAAGTCTATGCTACGTTTAATTAAATCCTTTGACTTTTCCACATAATCTGTATCACCAGTTGGATTAACATATAGAAGCATATTGCTATTGTAATTAATATTCATTTTACTAGACCCATTAGTAAACTCTTCTCCCGTAGGAACAACGCTTTTTTGAACAAAGCTAGGGTCATTAAAAAGAGCTACCTTAAATTCATCTGAGTTAAGTGGTACTGGCAAATATTTATACTCCATCATGTCCGTCGTACCCTCGGGTAAATAAAGAGTTCGTTTTTCTGTTGGCTTAAAAGCAAAGTAACGTGGATATTGATTTGCATTCTTAAAGAAATGTTGATTAAAATTGTTCAAAAACGTAGTGGAAATACGGCTGATATAGACTTGCTGGTTATTTGTTGAAAAAAAGTAGACGATACCACTTTCCTTTTCGGAATTATTCGTTTTGATGATAATTCGATCAAAATTAAAGGTAGGTAGCTTTTTGTCTTCAAAATTCAACACATTTCTGTATAATTCAACAGGAATTTCAGTAGGGAAAATAATTTCTGCATTTCCATCCTCATGAATTAATTCATTCATATTTGCTACATTACCTGTGTAACTTTTTACATCATAGAAACTCCACTGACTTACTTCTTTTATCAGCTTATCAAGTTCGTTTACATTTGTCGTACCATGGTGTTCCCCTCTTATGTGAAATAAAGCCAAGTCTGGTTTAATAATTTTCTTTACTTCCTGTTTTTCACTTAATGTTACTTCAGCCACATTGTTACTTTTTTCCATCGTTTCATAATTTGGTTGGAATGTCCAAAGATTCCAAGTTAATAAAATACTGACTAATACTAAAATAATTAAAATCACAGATTTACTATTTTCGTATCTCATGACCATTCATCCTCTTCAGATCGCTCATATGGAAGTGAAAAGGCAATTTCTGTTCCTTTTCCTTCTTCACTTTTCGCCCATATATTCCCTCCATGTGCCTGAACCATTTCCTTGGCAATGGCCAACCCCAGTCCTGTTCCACCAAGCTTCCGCGATCTTGCTTTATCTACCCGGTAAAACCGTTCGAAAACCTCGCTAATATTTTTCTTAGGAATTCCCATTCCTTCATCCGCGATACTAACAATCACTTTTTCTTCTTCTTCTAAAATTGAGAACGTAATTTGACCGCCCTCTGGTGAATATTTAATAGCATTCGAAATAATATTGTCGAGCACCTGTGTTAATTTATCTTCATCGATTTCAATAATGATGGAATGGTCTGGTAACTGTCTATTAAACGTAACATTTTGGTCCTTTGTTATTTCAAACCGATCAATAATCCGATGGAAAAACTTCACAAAATTCACCCAATCCTTTGTGAGCTTGTAATCGGTACTATCCATTTTTGAAAGTTGAAGTAAATCATTTACAAGGCGAATCATTCGCTCTGTTTCCGTTCTCGTAACCTCTAAAAAGTTAGGAGCAATTTCTTCATCTCGCCATGCACCCTCTGCCAATGCTTCTAAATAACTCCTCATTGTCGTTAGTGGTGTCCTAAGTTCATGCGAAACATTTGCTACAAATTCTCTTCTCTCTATGTTGATTTTTTCTTGTTCAGTAATATCATGAAGAACCGTAATTAAACCATTTACAAATCCTGTTTCCTTTTGAATAACAGAAAGGTTTGCTCGGAGAATATATCGTTTGTTTTTCGTACTATGATCCAATATTAATGAATCTTTTTCTTCAACCAAATCCTCAAATGTATACATTTCACTTAGGCCTAATAAGTTTATAATTGGCTGAGATATGACTGTTTCACGTGGAACATCCAACATTTCTGAAGCGGGTTCATTGATCAATATAACCTTCCCTTTTCGGTCGGTTGCGATCACGCCATCTGTCATATACGACAAAATGGAAGAAAGCTTTCTCCGTTCCCCTTCTGTCATTGCCTGGGCTTCCTGAAGTTTCTTCGTTAAACTATTAAAGGTCATCGCTAAAGTACCAATCTCATCCGATCCATAAACTTTTACTTTTCTTGAAAAATTTCCCTTCGACATTGCTAATGCTTGTTTTTTCATATCTGCAATGGGTCTTGTAATAGTCTGGGCTAACAATATACCTAAAAGTGCGGTAATAGATAATGCAATCGCCGTTCCAGTAGCAAAAATACCATTAATGGTCTTCATCTGTGTAAAAACATTTTCAATTTTTGCAACAAGGTAAATGGATCCAATTACTTTTTTACCAGATTTAATTGGAGTAGAGAGGACCCAAATTCGATGGCCCGTCTGCGGGTCAATTAAGATATTACTTTGTTCCTCTTCCAAAACAATCGAGCGCTTGATTCTTAGTTCAGTAGTTCTTTGCCCGACCACTCCCTGGTTATTTGCATCAGACGTACCGAGAATTTTTAGTGATCTAGCATCAATAACCCGTACCTCTGAAATATCTACTGCAGAAAAATCCCTAAGAATTTTTTTGACATCTTCCTCTACTGTAGGATCTTCTGATGTTCTTTCCTTTTCCATCTCTTGAACAACGTTATAGGCAAGCAAATTAACCCGTTCTTTCAAAGATGTCTGGAAATTAGTCCTTAACGTCTCCTCAAGCTGCTTCACAAAATAAACCCCGATAATTTGCATGGCAACTAAAATAAGCAAAACATAGATAATTACGAATTTCACGTGTATAGAACGAAAAAAACTGACCCTTTTCATAAAGGGTTACTCCTGTTCAGGATTCCGTAAATAGTATCCTACTCCTCTACGAGTAACAATCCATGTTGGATGACTCGGACTATCCTCTATTTTTTCACGCAAGCGTCTAACGGTAACATCAACCGTTCTGACATCCCCGAAATAATCATATCCCCAAACGGTTTGCAGTAAATGCTCCCGTGTCATGACTTGTCCAATATGCTTGGCAAGATAATGAAGTAATTCAAACTCGCGATGGGTCAATTCAATTGTTTCTCCTCGTTTGGAAACAACATAGGCATCTGGATGAATGGTAAGCGAGCCAACTTCAATCTCATTTGTATCATCTTCTGTATTTGCTTGAGAATGAAGTTGTTGATGGCGACGTAAATTGGCTTTAACCCTAGCAATTAACTCCCTTGTACTAAAAGGCTTTGTCACGTAATCATCCGCACCAAGTTCAAGACCAAGTACCTTATCAATTTCTGAATCCTTGGCTGTTAACATAATAATCGGCATTTCATATTTTTTTCTTACTTCGCGGCATACTTCCATCCCATCTTTTAAAGGAAGCATGATGTCTAATAGAATGATATCCGGTTGAATTTCCTCAACCATATTGATGGCTTCATTCCCATCGTAAGCGCAATATACATCGAAACCTTCTTTTTTAAGATTAAAGCGCAAAATATCTGCAATTGGCTTCTCATCATCGACAACAAGAATCTTCTTTTCCATACTCATTGCTCCTTTTTTTAAATATCTATTTATAGTTATAGTTAGCATTGCTCAGGTCGTTATGTTTTCTCTACTTTACTTTACCATGTAATGAAGGGTAATACACCCTTTAGCAATAATTGACAGTTTTTGGATGTAAGTTGAAAATGAAAAAGCCTCTAGGAAAAACTAGAGACTTCAAATGATTACCTTCTTAAATAACCTGCTGGGTTTTTTAACGCACCATTTTTATACACTTCAAAATGCAAATGAACACCGGTTGCGTCTCCTGTTGCACCCATCACGCCGATCGTTGAACCCTTCGCTACGGTTTGGCCAACCCCTATCTCAATGGTAGACAAATGGCCGTAAACTGTACGGTAGCCATTTTGATGGTCTATGACAATTTTATTTCCATAGCTTCCATCCCAACCTGCCGAAACAACAATGCCATTGTCAGCTGCTTTAATCGCATAACTGCTTGGTCTTGCAATATCAATTCCTTTATGCATTTTACCCCATCGATAACCCATTTGGCTGGAAATATATCCTCCAACAGCAGGCCAGCTAAAACTGCCCTCACCACGTGAAGGAATAACTTTTGTTCCTTTAATAACAATGTGATTTATTGGTGCTTCCAAGACTTTTTTAGTAGTGATTTCTTTTTTAACCGCAATTCCATTTTGTAAAGTCAAATTAAATGTCACGGATTGAATTCCGTTACTTCCTTGTTGTTTTTCTCTGCTCTCCCCTTTAGGAAGGGACGCGTCATTTACAACCTCATTTTGATACGGAATAGCTTCCTTTTGGTTTATTTCCTTTTCAACAATTACTTCTACATATGGTTTTGGTACCGTTATATTGACCTCTTGATCAGGTTTTAGAACGGAATCCTCTGTTAAACCGGGATTTAAAACCAGCAATTGGGCTAATGTTAGCCCGTGGTTATTCGCAATAGATCCAAGAACATCGCCATCTTGAACTTTATATTTCTTTTCTTCTATTGTCCCTTTTTGTAAAAAATTGATTGCTTGATCAGCTGTTACAATTTTATCAGGAGAAATTCTTGTCTCTTCAATTGAAACCTTTTTTGATAAACGAACGTCTAATAGACGAGTTTCATTTTCCTTAAGTGGTGCTAAAGGAGTAGTAGAAGCTTTTCTTGCCTCAATTTCTTTCAACTGATCCTCTGTCACAAATTTAAGTTCAAGGTTTTTCACGACTTGTTCTGCAGTATCCTGGCTATCCAAATAAACCACTGGTTTGCCATCAATAGTTATAGCTGCAGTTTCAGCTTGGAGCTGGATGGATTTTTCAAGATTATCTATAGTATCTTTGTCATTAGCTGTTGAATGGAAAACTCGTTCTGAAATGTATGTAATTTGTGAGCCTAATTGAAGATCAACGTTTTTATAGGAATTCTTAACTTCTTTAGATTTCTCAGTAATTAATTGATTGATTACTTCTTTATCAGAAACGATGCCAATATAGGTATCATTTAAATATACATAATATACGGTTATAAATTTTGGGGTTTCAGCTAAGGCCATGGGACCATTACTGAAAATAATAGCCGATGCGGCAACTGCGGTAATAGCAGCCATTTTTATCGATGGTTTTGTTAGTAGTCTTAAGTTGTCTAATAGATTTGATATTTTTTCCCTAAATCTCATTATTACCCTCCCTAAAACCTAAAAAGCATCTAGCAATCTAGCTAATGCATAAAATGAATTTTCCTTCAATCTCATTCTTCTTAACTTTATCATAAATTGATTCGGAATTTTTCTAAGGCTTAGCAATGTAACAAAAATGTATAATTGCTGACATTTTATGACTTTTCAGCAAAAACCTTCGTATTCAAAAATAATATTTTGTCGAATACAAATAGGTATATTTCCTTATGCCGTAGGGGATTTTGAAGTTCTATGGTACTATATTTTGTTTCTATATATAACAAAAGACTTTGTTTGTTTTTGTAAAAAAAAGGTTGTTTTGTTGCAATTATATTACGATTAGCAAAAACAAAGAGAGTTTGCATCTGCAAACTCTCTTTGTGATGGCTCGGGACGGAATCGAACCGCCGACACAAGGATTTTCAGTCCTTTGCTCTACCGACTGAGCTACCGAGCCGTAATTAAATTGTTATTCACTAATTTTGCCGACTGAGCTACGAGCAATAAATTATTAATTACAATGACCCCTACGGGACTCGAACCCGTGTTACCTCCGTGAAAGGGAGGTGTCTTAACCACTTGACCAAGGGGCCATATAAATAATGGTGAGCCATGAAGGACTCGAACCTTCGACCCTCTGATTAAAAGTCAGATGCTCTACCAACTGAGCTAATGGCTCGTAAATTTAATATAATTCACTAATCTTTACTTTCAATCGTCAGATGCTCGAAAGATCTCACGAACTTTCTCGCAGATTGCACGCAGAAGCTTAATCAAGTAGTAAGCAATCTGCTCTACCAACTGAGCTAAAATACAGGTTATTATGCCAAATGCTACCTCACTTGTGACGACGTTTTTTATAATATCATAAGTAATTCATTCAAGGCAATACTTTTTTTGAAAAATAATTTTGTAAAACGATATTGTTTATATAACCATCTTTTGCTCATTCGTTTAATGCCTTCATTTTTCAATTAAATGAGGCAAAAAAAAGTGAGTGCGAGAGCACTCACTTTTTTCTTATATCTGTCTCCAAGGACTGCGTACAACATTTGTTTGATTGCGGTCAGGGCCTACAGAGAATGTCGATAAAGGAATTCCTGTTAGCTGTGAAACTCGTTCAACATAGTGACGTGCATTTGCAGGTAATTCATCTAATGTTTTGCATGCTGTAATATCCTCTGGCCAGCCTGGAAGCTCCTCATATACTGGCTCACATTCAGCCAATACCTTTAAGCTTGCTGGAAACTCTTCGATTACCTCACCTTTGTAGCGGTAAGCAACACAAATTTTCACTGTTTCAATACCTGAAAGTACATCGATTGAATTAAGTGATAAGTCAGTAAGCCCACTCACACGACGAGCATGACGAACAACGACACTGTCAAACCAACCGATTCGGCGTGGACGACCAGTTACGGTTCCATATTCACGTCCTACTTCACGTATTTGATCTCCAAGCTCATTATTTAATTCTGTTGGGAATGGACCGTCACCAACCCTAGTTGTATAAGCCTTACATACACCAACAACATGGTTGATTTTTGAAGGACCTACTCCAGAACCGATCGTTACACCACCTGCAACTGGATTTGAAGAAGTAACAAATGGATATGTTCCTTGATCGATATCTAACATGACACCTTGAGCACCTTCAAATAATACTCGGCGACCATCGTCTAATGCATCATTCAATACAACAGAGGTATCACAGACGTATTTTTTGATTTGTTGGCCATATTGGAAATATTCCTCTAAAATATCCTCTATTTTAAATCCAGTGGTATTATAAATTAGCTCAAATAAACGATTTTTTTCTTTAAGGTTTCGTTCAAGTTTCTCTTCGAATACTTCATGATCAAGTAAGTCCGCAATTCTAATGCCAATACGAGCTGCTTTATCCATATAAGCAGGCCCAATTCCCCTTTTTGTTGTGCCAATTTTATTAGCACCTTTACTTTCTTCTTCTACTTCATCCAATTTAAGATGGTAAGGAAGAATAACATGGGCACGGTTACTAATGCGTAGATTTTCAGTAGAAACACCTTTTTCATTGAGATAGGCAAGTTCTTCTAAAAGTGCTTTTGGATCAACAACCATTCCATTTCCAATTACACAAATTTTTTCTTTATAAAAAATCCCTGATGGAATTAAACGCAATTTGTAAGTTTCTCCACCAAAATGAATGGTGTGTCCAGCATTATTTCCCCCTTGATAGCGAGCAACAACTTCAGCATTTTCCGAAAGAAAGTCAGTGATTTTTCCCTTTCCTTCATCTCCCCATTGTGTTCCAACAACAACTACTGATGACATAAAAAGCACCTCCGAATTAAAAAACATTAAATCTTTTTTATCCCAAACACAGTTTACCAAGTTCACTATAAGTAAGTCAACAAAACACGAACATTTTATACTTATTTATAAAAATATGTTCGTGAAAATAGTAATCTCTCACTATATGAAAAGGGTTAGCTCATAAAGTGGCTAACCCTTTTTAAAATTCTTTATTATGCTCCAGGAGGTATGCCCGTCTCATCATAACGTTTTTCAAGGTTTACAAATTTATTGTACTCCTTAACAAAAGCTAGTTGAACAGTACCTGTTGGGCCATTACGCTGCTTTGCAATAATAATTTCGATTATATTTTTGTTCTCTGATTCCTTATCGTAATAATCATCACGATATAGAAAAGCAACGATATCTGCATCTTGCTCAATACTACCCGATTCACGAATATCAGACATCATCGGACGTTTATCTTGACGCTGTTCAACACCACGGGAAAGCTGAGAAAGAGCAATAACAGGAATTTGCAATTCACGTGCCAATGCTTTTAACGATCTTGAAATTTCAGAAACCTCTTGTTGACGGTTTTCACCAGACCGTCCATTGCCTTGAATCAACTGTAAATAATCAATTAAGATCATTCCTAAACCATGTTCCTGTTTTAAGCGTCGACACTTTGAGCGAATTTCACTGATTCTAATCCCTGGGGTATCATCGATAAAAATTCCAGCGTTTGAAAGGCTACCCATTGCCATCGTGAGTTTTCCCCAATCATCATCTGTAAGAGAACCTGTACGAAGTCGCTGAGCATCTATATTTCCTTCCGCACAAAGCATCCGCATCACCAATTGTTCAGCACCCATTTCAAGACTAAAGATGGCCACATTTTCGCCTGTTTTGGTACCAACATTCTGGGCAATATTTAAGGCAAAAGCCGTTTTACCAACAGAGGGACGTGCACCAACAATAATCAAATCATTCCGTTGAAACCCAGCTGTTATGCGGTCAAGTTCACTAAAACCCGTTGCAATCCCAGTAATATCGCCTACACGGTTATGCATTAATTCAATATTATCATAAGTCCGAACAAGAACATCTTTAATACTATGAAAAGCACCTGCGTTTTTCCTCTGAGAAACTGCTAAAATATTTTTTTCTGCTTCCCCTAAAAGTGCTTCAACTTCATCTTCTCGGGTATAGCCATCTTGAGCAATACCAGTTGCAGTACGTATTAGCCGCCTCAACAATGACTTTTCTTCTACAATTCTTGCATAATATTCAATATTAGCAGCGGTTGGCACCGATCCAGCTAGTTCACTTAAATAGCTAACTCCCCCGGTATCTTCTAAAAGTTTAGTTGCAGCTAGCTCCTCAGTAACTGTTATTAAATCAACCGCTTTACCATGGTCATTCAGCTTCAGCATAACATTAAAAATCTTTTGATGTGCTGCACGATAAAAATCTTCCGGTATTAATATTTCAGAAGCCAATGTTAAAGAAGATGGTTCTAAAAAAATAGCACCTAGTACTGCTTGCTCAGCCTCTATATTTTGCGGTGGTAATCGATCTGCGAATAAATCACTCATATTTTAACCTCCTATTATGAAGAGGAATCATTTAATTAGATAATATTTCTCCTAAAAAAGAAGAAAAAGTGACCAGTTAGAACCGATCACATTTTTGACTAGAAAAGGGGACGGAGCTACGCTTACCTTCATTTGTAGAAAAATAGAATATATAAGAAATTTTACTTAAAAAATCATCCTATTTAGCTTTGCTCTCGTCACCTTAATTATATTTGTTTCTTACTTATAATTGCTCTTAATTTTATACTTGGGCTCGAAATTGAACCACATGTATGTTTTCACTCTTATTAGTTTAACATGTTTGTCCGCAAAAACGAACTGCCAAATTTAGTTTACTTCTTTCACATGGACATTCAATGAAGCTGTTACTTCATGATGAAGCTTTACAGGAACCTTAGTAGAGCCTAAAGAACGAATCGCTTCCTCCAACTCCATTTTACGTTTATCAATTTTAAAGCCATGTTTTTTATGCAACTCTTCAGCAATTTGCTTAGTTGTGATGGATCCGAATAATCTTCCACCTTCACCAGCCTTCGCACTTAATTCGACTGTAACTTTTTCTAATGCCTCTTTTAATTTTTTTGCCTCAGCAAGTTCTTCTTCTGCTGCTCTTTCTTCCTTTTTCTTCTGAGCAGCTAAAGTGCTTACACTTGCTTGGTTTGCTTCAATTGCCAAACCTTGCTTAATTAAAAAGTTATGGCCATATCCATCTGCGACATTTTTTACTTCTCCTTTTTTCCCTTTACCTTTTACATCTTTCAAGAAAATAACTTTCATTCTTTTCTTCCTCCTTCAGAATATTCATCAATAGCCGCTTTCAGCTGGCTTTCTGCTTCATCAAGTGTTAGCCCTTGGAGTTGGGTCGCAGCATTTGTTAGATGCCCTCCACCATGGAGGCTTTCCATAATTACCTGGACATTTACAGCTCCAAGCGATCTTGCACTAATTCCAATCATTCCTTCACTTCTAATTGAGATTACAAAGGAAGCAATGACGCCATCTAAAGTCAGTAATGTATCAGCAGTTTGGGCTATGGTAACCTGATCATTAATTTGATCGTTACTTCCTTTTGCAATTGCAATACCCTCCCGATAAAACATAACTGATTCAATTAATTTGGACCTTTTTATATACGTATCAATATCTTCCTTTAAGAATTTTTGAACGAGTACGGTATCTGCTCCTTGAGCTCTTAAGTATGAGGCAGCATCGAATGTTCGCGAGCCTGTCCTCAATGTGAAGCTTTTCGTATCAACAATAATTCCTGCTAGAAGGGCTGTCGCCTCTAAAATATCAATTTTCCCTCGTTTTGGTTGATATTCCAGCAGCTCTGTAATCAGTTCTGCAGTAGATGATGCATATGGTTCCATATAAACAAGTAAAGGATTTTTAATAAAATCTTCCCCGCGCCGATGATGGTCAATCACCACTACTTTATCTATCTTATTCAAAAGTCGTTCTTCAATAACAAGTGATGGTTTATGGGTATCAACGATTACGAGTAATGTATTGTCTGTAGCCATCTCAAGGGCAGCTTCAGGACTAATAAACCGAGAAAGTAATTGTTCATGTTGGCGGATTTCTTCAACAAGACGTTGAACCCCCGTATCTAATTTTTGAAAATCAATAACAATATAGGCATCCTTCTGGTTCATTTGTGCAACCTTGTGAATTCCTATTGATGAACCAATGGAATCCATATCCGGGTTCTTGTGGCCCATGATAATCACTTTATCGCTTTCAGTAATAAGCTCCTTCAGAGCATGAGAAATGACCCTTGCCCTTACCCTTGTTCGCTTCTCAATAGGATTGGTCTTTCCTCCAAAGAATCTCACCTTACCATTTGCTGTTTTGATGGCAACTTGGTCACCACCTCGCCCTAAAGCTAAATCCAGGCTTGATTGAGCGAGCGTTCCTAATTCTGGCAACGATGAAACACCGGCTCCAACACCAATACTCAATGTAAACGATACATTTTGTTTAGATGTCATCTCCCTAACCTCATCAAGAATAGAAAACTTCCCTTTTTCAAGCAATTGAAGGATCCCTTCATTAAAGACAGCAACAAACCGTTCTGATGAAATTCTTTTTAGATAAATTTGATTATCCTGTGACCATTTATTTAAGATTGACGTAACAAGATTATTGATGCTACTGCGTACCTGATCATCCATACCTTGCGTCAATTCATCATAATTGTCTAAAAAGATAATCGCAATAACAGTCCGCTCTATACGATACATTTTTTCTATTTCTGCTTGCTCCGTTACATCAAAGAAATAGAGGAGCCGTTCATCAGGTTTATGAATCACCCTGAATTTTCGATCATGAAGCTTTATAATTTCTGTTTCTACTTCCTGTTTAATTAAAGGAATTAGTGCATCTGCTACATCATAAAGCGATCTTCCTAAAAGTGTAACTTCATCAAAACAGGAGGATAGGAAAGGGTTTGTCCACTCAATATAATACTCATCATTAATGAGCATAATCCCTATCGGCATTTCCATAAGAGCCTCTTCGCCGACTCTTTTGACTCTATACGATAGGTTAGAGATATATTCCTCCATTTCCTTCCTTTGTTGTCGTTCAATCGTAAACATATAGTAAATGGGTAAAGCCATAATCAACAACCCGGCCAAACTTAATATCCAATTATAGAGGGTCAAGACGATAAGAAGCACCACTGTAACGCCGATTAGCCCATAAAAGGGATATCGAATCGATCGTTCTGTTAAAAATGAAGGCAATATTTTCAGCTCCTTAACGTGTCTTTACTTTTTCTTATCAGAACGCCCCTTAAGGCCAAAACCTAAGTCAATTATACCTAATATCCCTATAATATAAAGGAAAAGAGGGATAAGTATGGTAAAAACAGAAATGAGGATTGGAAATGACTTCTGAGAACCTCTTTTATAAAAGAAGTAAAATATAAAGGTTAATCCCTGAAAGACCATAAACATTTGCAATATATATGTAAGGTTTTGAAGTGCATTATACAAGTATGTCCCTGTTTCCGGATGAAATAACAAATTTCCTAGCATCGCGAGTAAATAATACCATAAAAGGCTTCTTGGCAATGAGATTTCTCTCATCGGTTTCCAATTTTCAACTTTGATACCAAATCTTTTGAGGATCGGTAAGGACAACAATTGAATAAAAAAGACAACGATAAACGATGATATAACAAACAAACTTGGGACAAGGGTTTTAATTTGATCTATACCCTTTTCAAATTGATCTAATACCTTTTTACTTTCTTGTTGTTGCCCCATATTCGTAAACATCTTGGATGACATATCGAGCGAATCATGAATCGTTTTCAACATTTCATCAATAATATTAAAGTGAAAAAAGGCTGAAGTAACAATATATTGAATAACTAAGTTTACTAAAAACACGAGTGATCCAGAGATTAAAATAGTTGTCCTATTCTTATTTTTTTGAAGCAAATACCCCATCACGGCTCCTGTTAACCCATATGCAAGGGTAAGTGGTAGCGCGAAAATCGTGCCAGTAATAAATGAAATGAGTAGCGAAACAATGACAAAAACAATAATACTTTTCAATTCATTTTTCGCAGCAAATAAAATAAATGGCAACGGTAAAAATAAGTTAACAACTACACCTATAACAGGAACATAGATTGTTAATAACAATAAAACAGTGAAAGCAGCTATAAGAATAGCCCCTTCGGTTAGTTTACGGACATTTTTCACTTCTTCACCCCTAGAATTAATTACATATCCTTTTCCCTTATTTTAGCTAGTATAACATTTTGATTCAACTAACAGAAAGAGAGAAAAAAACAAAAGCAAAAGCGCGCCCAAAAATGGAATTTATATGCAAAGAAAAAAGCAGCAAGGGAGCGTCCCTTACTGCCTTCCATTGAAATTATTCACCTGAAACATATGGTAATAATGCCATCATACGTGCACGTTTAATCGCAACAGTTAATTTGCGTTGGTACTTTGCGTTTGTACCAGTTACACGACGAGGTAAGATTTTTCCACGCTCAGAAATGAATTTCTTAAGTAAATCAACATCTTTATAATCGATGTGAGTGATTCCGTTTGCTGTAAAATAACAAACTTTACGACGTTTTGCACGTCCGCCTTTGCGTCCACCTGCCATGAAGATTCCCTCCTTTATAGTAAATTTGGTTTAAAGTTCTTCTTAGAATGGAAGATCATCATCAGAGATGTCAATTTGCCCATTTCCTGCAAAAGGATCCTCGTCCATCCGAGTAAAACCTTGGTTATTATTATTATTATTATTTGGTCGTTGATTCTGATTGTTGTTTCCATAAGGAGCTTTTTGTTCCCTGGGAGCACCAAACTGATCGCTGTCACTTCTTCCACCAGATGAGTTTTTAGGTTCAAGGAATTGAACACTCTCTGCCGAGACTTCAGTAACATAGACACGCTTGCCATCTTGTCCTTCGTAGTTGCGAGTTTGTATGCGACCATCAACTCCAGCTAGGCTGCCTTTTTTTAAAAAATTAGCAACATTTTCTGCTGGACGCCGCCAAACAACACAGTTAATAAAGTCTGTTTCTTTTTCACCTTGCTGATTTGAAAATGACCGATTTACGGCAAGGGTGAAAGTAGCAACAGGAACTCCATTTGGTGTATAACGCAAATCAGGATCTTTTGTTAAACGTCCGACAAGCACAACACGATTCATCATCAGAATCAACTCCTTTTCTTCCAGATAATGTTCCATGTGAAACATTCATACTAGAAAGCCAATATATCAAGTCTTAAACTTCTTCTTTAATTACAATATGGCGAATAATATCTTCGCTAATTTTTGCCAAGCGAGAGAATTCTTCTACCGCAGCAGCTGAAGATGTTATTTTTGCGATTTGGTAGTATCCGTCGCGGAAATCGTTGATTTCGTATGCAAGACGGCGTTTACCCCAATCTTTTGTTTCAGCTGTTTCCGCACCATTATCTAGAAGAATACCATTAAAACGCTCTACAAGAGCCTTTTTAGCTTCATCTTCAATATTTGGGCGGATGATGTACATGATTTCGTACTTTCTCATCACTGTCACCTCCTTTTGGTCTAGACGGCCCTATTGGGCAAGGAGCAATTGTTCATTACTCACAGGTTAAAATTATAGCATAGGTTTCCATTAAAAGCAATGCTCGGCCAAAGTTGAAAAAATTTTGGTAGGCAATTATTTCCCAGCGAATGAAAAAAACTCCACAGTGAACTCTGTGGAGTCAAAAATTTTAAACATTAAAGCGGAAGTGAATAACATCTCCGTCTTTAACTTCATATTCTTTACCTTCAAGTCTTACTCTCCCAGCTTCACGTGCTCCGCCCATTGTGCCTGCTGCTAATAAATCATCATAAGAAACGGTTTCAGCACGGATAAATCCTTTTTCAAAGTCTGAATGAATGATACCTGCACATTGAGGAGCTTTCATTCCTCTTCTGAACGTCCAAGCACGAACTTCTTGAACACCAGCAGTAAAGTAAGTTGCTAGGCCAAGCAAGCTATAAGTGGCACGAATCAATTGGTCCAGACCTGATTCCTCAATGCCTAACTCCTGTAAAAACATTGTCTTCTCTTCACCTTCAAGCTCAGCAATTTCAGATTCGATTTTTGCACAAATAACAATTACTTCTGCATTATCTCGAGCAGCAAATTCACGGACCTTTTGAACATACTCATTTGAGGAAGGATCTGCAACATCGTCTTCACTAACGTTTGCTACATAAAGTACGGGCTTAATTGTTAAAAGATGTAGCATTTTTGCTATTTTCAACTGATCTTCTGTAAAATCAACTGTACGAGCAGGCTTCTCTGCTTCAAATGCATCCCTAAGCATTGCTAGGACTTCAAATTCCGCAACAGAATCCTTATCTCTTTGCTTCGCTAATTTTTCCACACGGCTAATTCGTTTTTCAACAGATTCCATATCAGCAAGAATCAATTCTAGATTAATTGTTTCAATATCATCAATTGGGTCCACTCTTCCAGCAACATGTGTGATATTGTCATCAGCAAAACAACGAACAACATGGCAGATTGCATCCACTAATCGAATGTGCGAAAGGAATTTGTTACCTAGCCCCTCTCCCTTACTTGCTCCCTTAACAATCCCAGCAATATCGGTAAATTCAAATGCTGTCGGGACAGTCTTTTTCGGCTGAACAAGTTCAGTTAGTTTATTTAAACGGTGGTCTGGTACTTCAACAATTCCTACATTTGGATCAATCGTACAGAACGGGTAGTTTGCAGATTCAGCCCCTGCCTGTGTAATAGCATTAAATAAAGTAGACTTACCAACATTCGGCAAACCCACGATCCCAGCGGTTAAAGCCATTTCATGTCACTCCTCAAATTACATAATTATCTATCAGATATAGTAACGGTCATTATAATAAAAAGCCTCTCACAATTATAGGCATTTGTCATTAAAAAGACAAGACATACTAAAAAACGAAAATATGTTAGAAAAAGGAAACAAAAAACTGCCACTTAGAAGCGACAGTTATACTTTTTCAATATTTACCAGACAATCATATAATGTACTTCCAAGTCCATTATCAGATGCCCTACTTGAGGTAAGATTATTAACAGATCCCCCAAATTTATTCCAAATTCCTTCATCTATATTAATTGTGTTAGGATGGGCTCTTTGAAAGATGGAGACAAGTCCTTTAATCTCCCCTCGATTGTTCCATACCCTCACTTCATCACCTTCCTGTAAAAGATGATCTTTTGCAATATTTTTTGCTACCTCTACTTTAACAAATGGGGTATTTCCGAAAAGATGGTAATTTTGCGAATGATTAGAACGTAAGGGATGTATGGTTAACAAGCTATAAGGAAATTCTTTAGCAAGATCTGGATTTGACCATCTAGATTCTGCTGGAAGAGATAATTTTAACAATCCATTATCATCCTTGGTTTGACCCATAAGCGATGTAAATTCAAATTTACCACTCGGTGTATCAAAACTGCGATTATCCCATGGAATCTTTTTAACTGGAAGGTCTAATGTATGGTTCTCCTTTAGCTTTTCTAGCGTAAACCCTTTTTTCTCTAAAGTATTTAGACACATCTTTAGCCATTGCTCTCTTGTGAAATGAAAATCTTCCCCAAATCCAAGCCTGTTAGCTAGTTGCTTCCATATCCATAAGTCTGATTTAACCTCACCAGGTGCATCTATAAGTTTTGGCCCATAATTGACATAATGGTGATACATAGAGGAATAATATAAATCTTCCTCCTCAAATACAGTTGTTGTAGGCAAAACATAGTCAGCTAACATTGCAGTATCCGTCATAAACTGTTCAATCACAACAAGAGTTGAAACAGAGGTGAAGGCTTCCTTTACAATGGTGGAATCAGGGACTTGTGTAAGTGGATTTCCACAAGTTACAAAGATCATTTTAATTTCTGGGTCTTTTGCAGCTAATACCTCTTCCGCCTGTTTCATAATCGGAAACTGCCTTAGATTCTCTTTGCGGCTAGGGAGTGTTAGCTGTTCAAAATCGAAACTCTGTCCAACTTGAATGTTGGCATAATTAGCCCCACCACCAGGAATTCCTATGTTTCCGCTAAGAGCAACAACTGCATCAATTAAGCGAATTGTATTTCCACCATTTTCATAACGTTGTAGACCAAGACCCATATAAGTTGATGTTGGTTTGTCTGCAAATACAAAAGCCAAATGATTGATTACATCTTTAGGAACCTCTGTCATTTCACTAATCTCATCCAAGGATATTCCATCAAGGAGGTCCATTAAATCGGAAAAACCGTGCGTAAAATGATCAATAAATGGTCGGTCCTCTAACCCTAGCCGCAGCATTTCCTTCATAATACCAGCAGCTAGAATTCCATCCATACCAGGACGAATCGAAATGTATTCATTTGCAATTTTTGCTGTTGCGTTAAAAATGGGATCAATAACGTATAATTTAGCTCCTTGCTTTTTTGCTTCAAGTAGCTTTTGATAAAAGTGCATATTAGTCCTTGCGGCATTTCTCCCCCACACAATGATATTTTTACTATTATGTATATCATCCGGTGCATGGCTGATTGCATTACCAAAATCCCACTTTTGAGCTTCGATTCCAGAGCCCCAACAAAGAGAGCCCACTAGTTCCGTTACCCCTCCATAGCAGTTAAAAAACCGCTGATCAACATTTGTTAAGATCCCATTATTTGCATAATCATGGCTATGCAGCACGGCTGTTGATCCATACTTTTTCTTTATTTCCTTCATCTTTAATCCAATTTCATTTAAAGCCTGTTCCCATGAAATTTTTTTAAATTCTCCATTTATTTTTTTTAATGGAAACAACAATCTCTCGGGTGAATTTGTCCGTACTTCAAGCATTCGCCCGCGTCCGCAAATAGTTCCTTTTGTGATAGGATGTTCCTTATCCCCATCAACCTTTAAAACCTTTCCATTTTCAACGGTTACCTGAAAGCCACAGTTATCCCAACAATTTAGAGGACAAGCAGATCGATGAATAGTAGCCAATTTCTTCAACTCCTAAACTATTTTTCAGTCTATTCTTTTGGCTGTTTTCGCATAGATTGTTGTTTTTCGTACCTAGCCTAAAAACCCGAAATAACAATAGTATCGTGCTCTTTTCTTAAAAACTTCCTACGGTTTTCATCGGTAAACTGGAATCCCATTCTAATTTAGTTTCAACTAGCAATAAAGTTTAAGAAAAGAGCCATTCTTTTTAAGAAAAGGGGCATAGATGCACAAAAAGCATGAAATTATTCTTCATGCTTCACCAAAATCTTTTTCATTTTTCGAGAAAACTCTCGCCGAGGGATTAAAACGCTGTGGGAACAGCCTTCACACTTTATTCGTACATCCATGCCCATACGAATAATTTTCCACCGATTGACACCACAAGGATGTGCTTTTTTCATTTCAACAATGTCATTAAGTGTAAATTCTTTTTGCTCCATTCGTTGTTTCCCCCTTTAAACATCAGGTTGTTTTGTTGGTTCTATCTCCTTAGAATACATTACAAGTCTTGGAAGTGGTACTTCGATCCCATTTTGGTCAAGATGAAGCTTAACTTCTTTTCTAATCATCCTGGCAATATAAAAATGTTTCATCGGCAAGGTTTCCGCCACAATCCTTAACACAATCTCAGTAGGGCCAATATTTTGTACACCTAAAAGCTCAGGCACATTGACAATATCTTCAAATTGCTCAGGCATTTTTTCAAGAATGTCACTAATGACCCTCTCCGCCTTTTCAATATCTTCCTTATAAGAAATACCTACATCAACAACTGCTACACTATTGTTTAATGAAAAATTTGTAACTTCAGAGATACTTCCATTAGGTAGTATATGAAGCTCCCCAGTCCAACTTTTAATTTTTGTTGTTCTTAAACCGATGGCTTCTACACCACCCTCAAATTGTCCAACACGAATATGGTCACCCACGGAAAATTGATCTTCAAAAATAATAAAGAATCCTGACAGAATATCCTTTACTAAGTTTTGTGCCCCAAAACCTACTGCGAGTCCTACTATTCCTGCTCCAGCAAGTAAGGCCTTCACATCAATCGTTAAAACCGACAGGATCATCAAAAAGGAAATAAAATAAACAACATACGAAAGAATACTATCAATAAGCTTTTCGATGGTTGCTTCTCTTCGTTCAGAAGTCCTTAACGGAGATCGATTCCTGATTTTAAACATATTATGAATGGCTACTTTCCCAAGTCTTATTAGGATACTGGAAATAACCATAATCGCTACAATCTTTATAACTCCTTCACCAATCGTCAACCACATTCCTTCATCTACTAACCTTTCAGTCATTCTGTTAATAACCTTTTCAGTAGGAATCATTCCATCACCTTCCTTACAAACCAATATAGCGGAACATATACCACCTATTTTAGGATTGATCATTTATTTATAGAACCAAACTACCACAATAAAGAGGCTTGAGCAAAGTAAATTTCTTCATATCCATCGTAAAAAAAGGATAGTCTGCACTCAAAGTGTATGGACTTTCCTTTTTGCGGCACCCTTACACCTATCCATCCAAGATAAATAAAATTTATCCGTATTTCCCCTTATAGCCCATTTATATTTCCATATCATTCACTTGTTTCCTATTTATTCAGTTAATAGACGTATAGATTGCTTAATTTCTCCGTATACTTGTAATAGTAAAAATAAGGAGTGGACTTAATGAATCTAAAGCCAAGCTTTTTTGACGGAAAATTAAAGGAAAGAATTCCCCATGATGATAGTCAAGCTGCAGAGCAACTAGCTATCAAGCTAACTTCATATTTTCCTGTCATTGTAAGCCGCCCGATTGTATTTGTCTGTATTGGTACAGACCGTTCCACTGGTGATTCATTAGGACCGCTTATAGGCACCCTGCTTGAAGAAAAAAATATCCCCTCTTTTTTCATTTATGGCACACTTGACGACCCTATTCATGCTGTTAATCTAGCAGAAAAACTCAAGGAAATTAAGGAAAAACATTTTCATCCTTTTATTATTGGCATTGATGCCTGCTTAGGAAGAGTGAAAAATGTTGGCATGATTGAAATTGGAGATGGGCCCGTCAAACCTGGGGCAGGTGTTAATAAAGAACTTCCACCGGTTGGGAATATTCATATTACTGGAATTGTTAATGTAAGTGGATTTATGGAATTTTTTGTCCTCCAAAATACACGATTAAATTTAGTATTAAAAATCGCCAAAACAATCACAAATGGTATCTACAAGGCAAGCGTTTTATATTCTAAAAATTCAGAGAAACCAAATTACAATTGGCAGAAGGAATCAACTCAATCGAAATAAAAAACAAATGAATTTTTTAAAAGTACAAAAAACAGGGAATTAGCATTCCCTGTTCATATAAATTGATGATAATAATGTAAAATCGTAACAATAACAGCAGTGACCACAATCCCAGGCAAAAAATTAGCCACTCTAATTTTGATAATTCCTGTGAGATTTAGCCCTATAGCAAAGATCATGATACCGCCTGTTGAAGTCATTTCTGTTATAAATTGATCCATTAATGCTTGGGGAACAAATTGATCAATCTGCGTAGCAAACAGGGCAATTATTCCTTCATAGAGCACAACAGGAATAGCAGAAAATAAAACGCCAATACCCAGCGTAGTTGTTAGGATAAGTGAGGTAAAGCCATCAATAATAGATTTTGTGAACAAAACGGCATGATCCCCGCGAATCCCACTATCCAGTGCCCCAATAATGGCCATTGCCCCAATAACAAAGATTAAAGTAGCAGTTACAAATCCTTCTGATATACTTCCTTTTCCACTCGATCCAACTTTTCCTTCAAGCCATTGTCCCAAATCATTTAATCTGTCTTCCAACCTTAGCAGTTCTCCAATTACCGATCCAATTACTAAACTTAAAATGACGATTAAGAAATTTTGGCTTTTTAATCCCATTTGTAATCCCAATACCATTACAGATAAACCAATCGCATACATCACAGTTGATTTCATACCCTCAGGAATTCGATGAAGCAACTTTCCAAGAAGCGATCCAATAATAATCAATACTCCGTTTACAAGAGTTCCGAGTAAAAACATTGCATTCACCTATTTCTTATCTTTTTAAATATGAAAAAATAAACCATCCATTTGATGGTTTAAAGGGATGATTCCTGATTAAGTAGTTCCAAAATGCGCTCTAAATCTTCCTTAGAGAAAAATTCAATTTCAATTTTCCCCTTGTTTTTTGATTGTTTGATATTAACTGTTGTACCAAACATTTCTCTTAGTGAATGCTCACGTTCCAACAAGAATACATCTCTTTTCTTTTCAGGTTTCTTTGTTTCACGTGAAACATTTTCATTCAATTGCTGAATTAATTTTTCAAGCTGACGAACATTTAGATTTTCATTTAGGACCTTTTCCAGAAGGATTGGGAGTTTTTCCTTTTGTCGAAGACCCAAAAGAGCACGCCCATGTCCCATACTGATTTTTCCTGTTGATATCAACTCTTGAATTTTTGGAGGGAGAGATAATAAACGGATATGATTAGCAATATGTGGTCTACTTTTACTTAACCGTTTTGCTACTTCTTCCTGTGTTAAACTTAATTTTTCCATGAGCATTTGATAGGCAAGCCCCTCTTCAATTGGGTTTAAATCTTCCCTTTGAAGGTTCTCTAGCACTCCCAATTCCATCATTTGTTGTTCAGAAAGTTCTCTGACAACCGCAGGAACTGTTTCTAGTTTGGCTTCTTTTGCAGCGCGAAATCGTCTTTCGCCAACAACAATTTCATACCCTTTAATACTTTTTCTCACAATAATTGGTTGTAGGATTCCGTGCTCCAAAATTGACTTTTTTAGTTCATCGATTGCATCTTGTTGGAAGTTCTTTCTGGGCTGGTAAGGATTGGGCCGAAGCTCTTTAACCTTAATCTCTTGAACTGTCTCTTCTTTTTCAACTTCCATATTTGTAAAAAATGCATTCAAGCCTTTTCCTAAACCTTTAGCCATTCGAAACCACTTCCTTCGCCAAATCTAAATACACTTCGGCTCCGCGGGATTTTGGATCATATGTAATGATTGGCTCCCCGTGACTTGGAGCTTCGCTTAGACGTATATTCCTTGGAATAATGGTTTTGTAAACTTTATCTTGAAAGTATTTTTTAACTTCTTCAATAACTTGTATACCTAAATTTGTACGCGCGTCCAACATCGTTAACAAGACGCCTTCAATTTTTAAATCATGATTTAAATGCTTTTGGACGAGTCGAACCGTATTTAACAACTGGCTTAACCCTTCTAAAGCGTAGTATTCACATTGAACTGGGATGAGAACTGCATCAGAGGCAGTAAGTGCATTGATGGTTAATAAACCTAATGATGGAGGACAATCAATAATAATATAGTCAAAGTTATTTTTTACTTCTTCTAGAGCTCGTTTTAGTCGAACCTCTCTAGAAATTGTCGGAACTAACTCAATTTCAGCCCCAGCCAGTTGAATAGTTGCTGGGATGGCAAATAAATTTTCTACGGATGTAGACCTAATTACATCCTTTGCCTCTACATCGTCTACTATAACATCATAGATACATTGGTCGACTTCTGCTTTTTCAATTCCAATACCACTTGTTGCATTCCCCTGTGGGTCTATGTCAACGAGTAATACTTTTTTCCCTATGTATGCTAAGCAGGCGCCTAGGTTGACAGAGGTTGTCGTTTTGCCGACTCCACCTTTTTGATTCGCGATTGCAAGGATTTTGCTCACGATGCCACCTACCTTTTTTTTATATGGGTCTCTTATAGAATTATTTTGTGCAAGCGAACGAGACCCTCAAGATTGCTTTTCTTATTTTCATGACAAACCCTTAAGAAATAACAAACTAATAAACTAGCTTATTCCAAAAAGAGAGAAAGAAAATAGCCATGTTATCTATTTTATCATGAAACTGATTTATTGTTGTTTTTTTTCTAAAATATTCAATTACCATTTTAGGAAAATAGACAAAAAAATAGGAACTGAACGAGTTCTCCGTCCGGTTCCTTGTTTGTAAATGCGCCTCTTATTTTTTCTTTGGTATCCGAATTGTAAATTGATAAAAATCCTCAAATTCTTCCTCTTCGGAGTTTAAATTTATACCATTATCAGACACCATATTAAGAGATTGACGAATAGTATTAACTGCTATTCTCATATCCTTACTAAAGGCCTTTCTTTTTGGCTTTGGTTTTTGATTCTTATGTTCAAGTAGGCGAACCACACGTTCCTCTGTTTGCTTAACATTTAGATTTTTTTCCATAATTTCTTCTAATAGCTTAGCCTGTTTTTCAGGATCTTTTAGCGGTATAAGTGAACGAGCATGGCGTTCAGTAATAAGTTTATTTAATAAAGCATCCTGTACCACCTGTGGTAATTTAAGAAGACGTAGTTTATTAGCAACTGTTGATTGCCCTTTTCCAAGGCGCTGGGCAAGCGCTTCTTGAGTTAAATTATGAATTTCCAACAATTTCCCATATGCGATTGCTTCTTCAATAGGCGAAAGTTCTTCACGTTGTAAATTTTCAATCAAGGCAACAGAAGCTGTTTCAGAATCACTTAAATTATTTATTATTGCTGGTACAACATCCCAGCCAAGCTTCTTCATAGCCCGCCACCGTCGTTCTCCTGCAATAATTTCAAATTTATCTACTTCGAATTCCCTGACAACAATTGGTTGAATAATACCATGAATATGAATCGTCCGTGATAATTCTTCGATTTTTCCATCATCAAAAACCGTTCGAGGCTGAAATCTATTGGGAACAATACTATCAATTGGTATTTTTCTTATTTCTTCTTGTTGACTTTGAACTATTTTTTCTTCTTTATCTAAATCTTGATCATTCTCAACTTGCTCTCCCTTTTCGCCGAGGCCAAAAAAGCGTGTAATCGAATGCTTCATCCCTAACACCACCTTTACGAAACTCCCTATAATAAATTCTCTATAAAAATGACAAGTTCCTGCATCCAAATACATTTTTATACACAATTAACATAGTATTACCACAACACACTAGTTATTTTGAAGTAGGTGTGACGTGCTTACACCCTAATTCCTCCATCAAACCTATTCTATCGGCATTTTATTTGGAGTACCTGGTTTGCGTGGATATTTTTTTGGCGTTTGTTTTTCTTTTTTGATCACTAAGATATTTCTCTCACTATCTTCAATTGGTAGAGTAAAAACAAACGCCTTCTCTACCTTTCCTCCAAGGAGGGAAATAGCCTTTTGCCCAGTTTCTAATTCTTCCTGTGCATGGGCTGCCTTCATCGCAATAAAGTGTCCACCTACTTTTACTAGTGGTAAACAAAGTTCGCTTAAAACAGAAAGTCTTGCTACTGCTCTTGCAGTAACAACATCATACGATTCACGATATGTTGGGTTAACTCCGAATAATTCAGCCCGTTCATGAATAAAATGCACTTTTTCAAGTTCTAAAACGGTAGCAAGATGATTTAAGAATGTTATCCGTTTATTTAATGAATCGACAATCGTTATTTCCAAATGTGGAAAGGCAATCTTTAACGGAATACTTGGGAATCCTGCCCCTGCTCCAACATCGCATAAATGGAAAGGCTTTGAAAAGTCAAAGAAAAATGCAGCCGTAATCGAATCATAAAAATGTTTCAAATAAACATCTTCTTTTTCTGTTATGGCAGTTAGGTTCATTTTTTCATTCCATTCAACAAGCGTTTCGTAATATATTTCAAACTGTTGCAATTGTTGTGCTGTTAAAAGTATCCCTTTTTCTTTAAGGTTAGCTTCAAATTGTTTAATAATCATTTGCAAATATCCTCGATCCGTTAGCTTTGTGTATTAATTATTTCCAATTCTTGCAATTCGACCTTGTTCTAAGTAGATAAGTAAAATGGAGATATCTGCAGGATTAACACCAGAAATTCGTGATGCCTGTGCAATAGATAATGGCTTAATTTTCGTTAGCTTTTGCCTTGCTTCGGTTGCAAGCCCTGTAATTGCTTCATAATCGATATTTTCTGGAATTTTTTTATTCTCCATTTTCTTTAAACGCTCAACCTGCTGCAATGATTTTTCAATATATCCTTCATACTTAATTTGGATCTCTACCTGTTCCTTTATGTCAGTAGCCATTTCAAGTTCACTAGGCGTTAGTTTTTCAAGTAGTTCGTATGTCATTTCTGGCCTTTTCAATAGATCAGATGCTCGAACTCCATCCTTCAATTCACTTCCACCTAAGCTTTTGATTAGGTCTTGTACTTCTTTTGAAGGTCTTATAAAAATCGAATTTAATCTTTTCTTTTCTAACTCAATAGCTTCTCTTTTGGCCAAAAATCTTTCATACCGTTCACCAGGAATAAGCCCGATGTTGTGGCCTATTTCAGTTAATCTCAAATCAGCATTATCGTGGCGCAAAAGGAGGCGGTATTCTGCTCTTGAAGTCAACAATCGATAGGGCTCATTTGTTCCTTTTGTAATTAAATCATCAATTAATACACCTATATAAGCATCCGAACGGCTTAAAATTAATTGATCCCGTCCTAATGCATTTAATCCTGCGTTAATTCCAGCCATGATACCTTGTCCAGCTGCTTCCTCGTACCCAGAAGTTCCATTTATTTGCCCTGCAGTATAAAGGTTTTTCACTACTTTAGTTTCTAATGATGGCCAAAGCTGCGTTGGAACAACTGCATCATACTCTATTGCATACCCGGCTCTCATCATTTGAACTTTTTCAAGACCTGGAATTGTTTTAAGTATTTGCTGTTGAACATCTTCCGGTAAACTCGTTGAAAGACCTTGCACATACACTTCCTTCGTGTTTCTACCTTCCGGCTCAAGAAATATTTGATGACGTGGTTTATCATTGAAACGGACTACTTTGTCCTCAATTGAAGGGCAATAGCGAGGACCTGTTCCTTTAATCATGCCCGAATACATTGGTGAACGATGAAGGTTATTATCAATCAATTGATGTGTTTGTTCATTCGTATAAGTTAACCAACACGGTAATTGATCGGTAATATATCTGGTTGTTTCATATGAAAAAGACCTGGGAACTTCATCACCTGGCTGAATTTCCGTTTTGCTATAATCAATCGTGTGGCTATTTACCCGTGGTGGTGTTCCAGTTTTAAAACGCACCAAATCAAATCCTAATTCCTCTAAATTCTCGGAAAGCCCAATTGATGGCTGCTGATTATTAGGACCACTCGAATATTTTAATTCACCCAGGATAATTTCACCACGGAGGTAAGTACCAGTTGTGATTACAACTGTTTTAGAACGATAAACAGCGCCTGTCTTTGTGATAACACCTGTGCAGACCCCATCCTCAACAATTAAATTCTCAACCATCCCCTGCATTAATACCAAATTTTCTTCATCTTCAAGTGTCTTTTTCATTTCGTGCTGGTAGGCAAATTTATCAGCCTGCGCCCGGAGAGCCCTAACTGCAGGACCTTTACCTGTATTTAACATTCTCATCTGGATATACGTTTTATCAATATTTCTTCCCATCTCGCCGCCAAGTGCGTCAATTTCACGAACGACAATTCCCTTTGCGGGTCCTCCAACAGAAGGATTACATGGCATAAATGCAACCATATCAAGATTAATTGTGATCATTAACGTTTTTGCCCCAAGTCTTGCGGCTGCTAAACCTGCTTCACATCCCGCATGACCCGCTCCTACTACAATAACGTCATAATTTCCTGCTTCGTATTGCATCTTGTTTCTTCCCTTCAGGTTTTTCCATTAACCTAAGAATTCCTACTAAATAATAAGTGAACAATCTATTTACCTAAACAAAATTGGGAGAATAACTGGTCAATGAGGCTTTCATGAATGCTTTCACCAATAATTTCACCAAGCAACTCCCATGTTCTTGTTAAATCAATCTGGACGATATCAATTGGTATTCCCAAATCGATACCCTCGGTTGCTTCTTCAATTGAGTGTAGTGCTTGGTTTAACAGGGCAATATGCCGACTATTTGACACATATGTCATATCGCCAGTTTCAATCGAACCTGCAAAGAATAATGAAGCAATCGCTTCTTCTAATTCATCTATACCCCTATCTTCTAAAAGTGAGGTAGCAATGATTTTATGATTGTGGGCTAATTCCTGCACTCGGTCCATTTCGATTTGTTGGGGAAGATCAGTTTTGTTGACAATAACAATTACGTCCATGCCAACAACCGCCTTAAAAAGATTCTCATCTTCTACTGTTAATGGATCTGAGGAATTTAATACAAGTAAAAGTAAATCAGCTTCTTTTAATACTTGACGGGATCGTTCGACTCCAATTCGCTCAACAATATCTTCGGTTTCCCTAATTCCAGCTGTATCTAAGAGCTTTAAAGGGACACCTCTAACATTTACATATTCTTCAATGACATCACGGGTCGTTCCTGGTATATCAGTAACAATAGCTTTATTTTCATGTACTAAACTATTTAATAAAGATGATTTACCTACATTTGGTCGCCCTATAATAACTGTTGAAAGTCCTTCTCGTAAAATTTTTCCCTGTTCAGACGTCTGTAAAAGCCCCTTAATTTCTGAATGAATGAGAGAAGTCTTTTCCTTCAACATTTTATGAGTCATTTCTTCCACATCTTCGTACTCTGGATAATCAATATTTACTTCAACATGGGCAAGTGTTTCTAAAATTTCTTGTCTTAAATGGCGTATTAGTTTGGACAACCGTCCTTCGATTTGTCCAAGAGCAACGTTCATCGCTCTGTCCGTTTTTGCCCTAATCAAATCCATAACCGCTTCTGCCTGTGACAAATCGATTCTCCCATTTAGGAAAGCACGTTTTGTAAATTCACCAGGTTCAGCAAGTACTGCACCATTATTCAAGATAAGCTGCAAAACACGATTGACTGATACAATCCCACCATGGCAGTTAATTTCAACAATATCTTCTTTCGTGAAGGTTTTTGGCCCCCTCATTACAGAAACCATTACTTCCTCAACAATTTGTCCATTTTTCGGGTCAAATAAATGACCATAGTGAATTGTATGCGTCGGAACTTCCTTTAGCCTTTTCTCAGTAATGCCTTTAAATACTTTATCAGCTATACTAATGGATTCCTCTCCGCTCAATCGAACAATTGCAATTGCGCCCTCACCCATTGGCGTTGAAATAGCCGCAATTGTATCGAACTCCATTTCATTCACCTCACTTATAACCGATTTATTTTTATTAATAAATTACACTTTTATCTCAAATTATTAGAATACCACACAAGTCTTTTTTTAGAAAAGCACAATCGCCCTTTGATTAGGAGCATTGCTTAAAAACTGCACATTACTGTACTGGTCTTCTTGCACTAGACATTTCTCTTCTTACCTTGATATTTATCCACATTTTTTTTACTCATTTCATATTATTTTAACTTATCCACATGTGAATAACAATAAATCGAAAAAAACTAAGGTGACTACTCCAATGCTTTTTCAAAAATCACAAAAAAAAAACACCCTATACAGATTAGGATGTTTTCAAAAAGGATTACTTTAAAGGTGTGATAACAATAAATCGATGTGGTTCATTTCCATCAGAAAATGTTTTTACACGTTTATTTTCGGCTAAAGCAGTATGAATTACTTTGCGCTCATATGAAGGCATTGGTTCTAAAGTAACACTTTTCCCAGTTCTAATAGCCTTTTGGGAAAGTCGCCACGCCAGTTGAACCAGTGTGTCATTTCTTCTTTTCCGGTAATCCTCGGCATCCAAAATTAACGTTAGGTATTGGTCAGAGTAACGATTAATTACCAGTTGGGTTAAATATTGGAGCGAATTAAGCGTTTGGCCCCTTTTTCCGATCAACAGAGCTATTTTTTCTCCTGTCAATGTAAAGTGAATATGTTTTCCATCCCGCTTTACATCAATTTCGATCGGTGCTCCCATTTTTTCGCTTATCTGGCTTAAAAAATTCCTCGCCTCATCTAAAGCGTCTATTTTTACAATTACCTTTACGATTGCTGGACGTGATCCAAAAATACCAAAAAGTCCTTTTTTTCCTTCATCAATAATGGAGATATCTGCGCGGTCTCTTGTTGTTTTTAATTGAGCTAAAGCTGATTCTACTGCTTCTTCGACAGTTTGTCCTGTAGCAGTTACCTGTTTCACTTCTTTGCTCCTCCCGCATTACCAGTTGCTGACGTTTTCAGCTCTGGTCCTTTTATAAAGTAGGTTTGAACAATCATAAAAATATTTCCGACTACCCAATATAAAGAAAGAGCTGCCGGATAGCTAAAAGCAAAAACAACAATCATAATTGGCATCATCCAGAGCATCATACCCATTTGAGGGTTCTGATTAGCAGTTCCAGCCATCATCATTTTTTGTTGAATGAACGTCGTAATCCCCGCAATGATCGGCAAAATATAATATGGATCCTTTTCTCCAAGATCAAACCAAAGGAAGCTATCCTGTGCAATTGCTGCCGTTCTTGTAATAGCATGATAGAAACCAATTAAAATAGGCATTTGAATTAATAACGGGAAACATCCTGCCATTGGATTAACGCCATTTTTTTGAAAAAGGGCCATTGTTTCTTGTTGCAGTTGCTGCTGAGTCTTTTGATCTTTGGAGCTATATTTCTTTTTAAGTTCTGCTAATTGAGGCTGTAATGTTTGCATGGCTTTTGAACTTCTAGTCTGTTTAACCATTAATGGCAATAAAATTAACCGGATTAAGATAGTAACTGCTATAATGGATAATCCAAAACTACCTCCGAATATATCAGCCACTTTTATAATGAACCAAGATAAAGGATAAACAATATATTGATTCCAAATTCCGGTACTTTCTGGAGTAATAGGTTGCTTAAGTTGACTACATCCCGCTAACAGCAGGAATAAGGAAAGCACCCCGATCAAAAGTAATATTCGTCTTTTCAACCAAATTTTCCTCCTAACATATTTATATTAATCGCTATGTTAAATAACTCTGTCAATTTAACAAAGCCATTTTAATAGTAAATTATTAAACAGAATATGTATGGGTTTTAAACAGCAATAGATAGTTTGTATAAAGAAAACTCGCTGATTGGCGTGCCCCTAAGGGCGATGATTAGGCGAAGTTGCCCTTATGCACTAGCAGAATTTATGGATATAAATTCTGCTTAGCCTAAAAAGGGAGGAATTTAAGCAAGTGCTTAAACTCCCCTATTTATATGACCAACATTCTCTTTCTTTAAAACCTTGCCAACTTTAAGAACATGCGTCAAACTTTTCTTTACTTCAAAAAAGTCCATGTCAGCCGCAGGTTTCCTAGCTATAATCACATAATCATTTCCAGTATAAATCAAATCATTCAATTCGAAAATAGATTGTCTTATATACCTTTTAATTTTATTTCTTATCACGGAATTGCCAACCTTTTTACTAACTGAAAGGCCCACTCGAAAAGATACCTGTTCCTCTTTTCGCAAAGCATAAATGACAAACTGCCTATTTGCGAATGATCGACCTTTTTGGAATGCTTCTTGAAATTCTTTATTTTTTTTAATTCGAAATTCTTTTTTCATGGAAAAACACCCTCAGTTTTTGGATC
The DNA here is from genome assembly GCF_030915485.1 of Neobacillus sp. PS3-40. Taxonomy (GTDB): domain Bacteria; phylum Bacillota; class Bacilli; order Bacillales; family Cytobacillaceae; genus JAUZPL01. Next base: position 2,323,625 of record NZ_CP133266.1, read on the forward strand.
ATCCAATAGATTGATGATTATTTCTCCCACTGGTAAAAGTCCCTTTATGAGAAAAAAGACCACTGAGACGTTTCAGTGGTCTATGCTGATAATACTTTTCTTCCTTTACGACGGCGACGAGCTAAGACGTTACGTCCGTTTGATGAGCTCATTCTACTACGAAAACCGTGTACTTTACTATGTTTTCTTTTATTAGGTTGATAAGTTCTTTTCACTATATGACACCTCCCTGAGGAATAGCTGTTACAGACAGTCTTAACTATTATAAAGACGACTACTTAAAATTGTCAACCACTCTCAACATATTATGCCCTATTTTCAAATTTTTTTCAAAGGTTTTAATAGAAAGTCTAAATTTAACAATTCAAAGTTTGTCTAACACACTAACCTTAGAACAAACAAAACGTACTTTTTTCCCCCTGTGGATAAAAAAATCGACAAATTCCCCCATCTTCACAATTTATCGACAGGTTTTTCACAAATCATTAGGTTGTGGACAAATAACATACACACAATCTCATGGTTGTGGATAAACTTTCGAAAAACATTGCGCCTCTTGCAAATTTTTGATATTATATTTGTGTTTTCACTCTGAATAACTCGATCATAAATAAAGGTTATCCACATTTTGTGGATAACCTGTGGATAGGTTATTCATCCACACTGTAGAAACTTGTCCACAACAAGTGGATAGTGTCGAAACTTCACTCCTTTTCTTATATATATATTTTTCCACATTCATTACTCTGTATATTTATAAAATTATAGGATTTAGAGGGTTAAAAACCTGTATTATTCGTGCCAAATTTAAGTATGCTAATGGACAAAAAGGCATTTGTAAAAGTAGGGATTGTTTAAATAAATCCTACAAACTTAACGGATACATTTACATTTCTACAAAAAGGAGGGATACTCGTTTGGAAAACATTGCAGATCTTTGGAATACGGCGCTTGGAAACATAGAGAAAAAGATCAGCAAACCTAGCTTTGAAACATGGCTTAAGTCAACAAAGGCTCATTCTCTTCAAGGCAATTTGCTTATTATAACAGCCCCTAATGAATTTGCCCGTGACTGGCTGGAAGAGCGCTATTCGCAACTAATTGCTGGAATTTTATATGAGATAACTGGCGAAGAACTTACTGCCAAATTTATTATTCCACAAAACCAAAGTGAAGAAGAACCTGATTTACCTTTGCCTCCAAAGAGGAGTAAAAAGGATGATGAACAAGTTGATTTTCCACAAAATATGTTAAATCCTAAATACTTGTTCGATTCATTTGTAATTGGCTCAGGAAACAGATTTGCCCATGCTGCATCCCTTGCAGTTGCTGAAGCGCCCGCAAAAGCCTATAACCCTTTATTCATTTATGGAGGCGTTGGTTTAGGTAAAACCCACTTAATGCATGCCATTGGTCATTATGTAATTGAACATAATCCTTCAGCAAAAGTGGTCTATTTATCATCAGAAAAGTTTACAAATGAGTTTATTAACTCAATCAGGGACAATAAAGCAGTTCAATTCCGCAATAAATATCGAAATGTGGATGTTTTATTGATAGATGATATTCAATTCTTAGCTGGAAAAGAATCAACTCAAGAAGAATTCTTCCATACGTTTAATGCCCTTCACGATGAAAGTAAACAAATTGTAATCTCAAGTGACCGGCCACCAAGGGAAATACCAACATTAGAAGATCGACTAAGGTCCCGTTTCGAATGGGGTTTAATTACAGATATCACTCCTCCAGATTTGGAAACAAGGATTGCTATACTGAGGAAAAAGGCCAGGGCAGAAGGTTTAGATATACCTAATGAAGCCATGCTTTATATTGCTAATCAAATTGATACAAACATTCGGGAACTTGAGGGAGCATTAATTCGGGTTGTCGCCTATTCATCTTTAATCAATAAAGATATTAATGCAGATCTGGCTGCGGAAGCATTAAAGGATATCATCCCTAGTTCGAAGCCAAGAATCATTACTATACTTGAGATACAAAAGGTTGTCGGCCAACATTATAGTATTAAACTTGAGGATTTTAAGGCAAAGAAACGAACGAAATCTGTTGCTTTTCCAAGGCAAGTTGCTATGTATTTATCACGGGAGCTAACAGATTATTCTTTGCCTAAAATTGGTGAGGAATTTGGGGGAAGGGATCACACAACGGTTATTCACGCCCATGAAAAAATTTCAAAACTTCTTCAGACCGATTCGCAATTACAAAGACAAGTAAAAGAGATACATGAGATTTTAAAAGTCTAGTATTTTATGTGAATAACTTTGCTCTGTTTATACACAGTCTATCCACATGTGGATAGACTGTGTTTCCTTTGAAATAAATACGTTATCCACATACTAACAGGCCCTACTAGTACTTCTACTATTTTTTTAAATTCTAATATAATATATAAAGCAACTTTAAAATAGACTAAAACGGAGGATCGATTTCATGAAATTTATTATCCAACGAGATCGTTTAGTTCAAAGTGTACAAGATGTAATGAAAGCTGTGACATCAAGAACAACGATCCCAATCCTTACAGGGATAAAAATAGTTGCAACCACGGATGGAGTCACATTAACTGGCAGTGATTCTGATATTTCAATTGAATCTTTCATTCCTAGAGAAGAAAATGGAGATGAAATTGTCGAGATTAAACAAACAGGTGCCATCGTACTTCAAGCAAAGTTCTTTAGTGAAATTGTCAAAAAATTACCTACTGAAACTGTCGAAATGGAAGTATTAAATCACCTACAAACTGTTATTCGATATGGAAAATCAGAATTTAATCTTAATGGTCTTGATGCTGAAGAATACCCACACCTTCCACAAATTGAAGAAAACAACAAATTTCATATGGAAAATGATTTATTAAAAGCAATGATACGACAAACTGTCTTTGCAGTGTCCACCTCAGAAACACGCCCCATCTTGACAGGTGTCAACTGGAAGATTGAAAACAATGAGTTAACCTGTATTGCAACAGACAGCCATCGTCTCGCGATGAGAAAAGCAAAAATTGAAACGGAAAATAACGAATCATATAATGTCGTTATTCCAGGAAAGAGTCTAAATGAGTTAAGTAAAATTATTGATGACTCAAATGAATTAATTGATATTGTCATTACTGAAAATCAAGTACTGTTTAAAGCAAAGCATTTATTATTCTTCTCTAGATTGTTAGAAGGAAACTATCCCGACACTTCTAGGCTTATACCAAGTGAAAGCAAAACAAATGTGACTGTAAAAGCAAAGGAATTTTTACATGCAATAGACCGTGCCTCTTTACTTGCCCGCGAGGGAAGAAATAACGTTGTTAAATTGTCTACCGTCGAAGCCGGTATTATTGAGATATCCTCTAACACACCCGAAGTTGGAAAGGTTATTGAGGAGATTCAAACTCAATCAATTGAGGGTGAAGAACTAAAGATATCCTTTAGTGCGAAATATATGATGGATGCTCTCAAGGCATTAGAAGGAACCGATATTAAAATAAGTTTCACAGGCGCAATGCGTCCATTCTTAATCGGACCACTTCATGATGAATCGATTTTGCAATTAATTTTACCAGTGAGAACATACTAAGAAAAATGCCCTTATGCACTAGCAGAATTTTCGGATATTAAATCTGCTTAGCTAAAAAAAATTCTAAAAGTCAAAAACTAAAAAGCTGCCATAAAAGGTGGTTTTTTCAGTTTAAATCAATTCTTTTTTTGTTTCTCCATGGTTTTCTTTGTATCTAGAAGGATTATTTAGTAAAATAAAGTTTTAGAGACCATTTCAGGAAAGGGTGAACTTTAATGCCTACAGAAATAAAGGTCGAAACGGAATTTATAACCTTAGGGCAATTTCTTAAATTTGCTGATATCATTCAAACAGGTGGAATGGCAAAATGGTTTTTAAGTGAAAATACCATTCTTATAAACGAGGAACAAGATCAAAGAAGAGGAAGAAAGCTTTATGCTGGAGACAAAGTTCAGATTAAGGGCTTTGGTGAGTTTTTGATTGTCTAGCTTCAGCTTTTTTGATTACCAAGTAGCTAAAGGATGCTAATACCATGTATATCGAGCAATTAGCCTTAAAAAATTATCGTAATTATGATGAATTGAATATTTCCTTTGAAAATAAAGTAAATGTCATCTTAGGTGAAAATGCTCAAGGGAAAACCAATGTGATGGAATCCATCTATGTTTTAGCTATGGCAAAATCGCACCGTACTTCAAATGATAAAGATCTTATTCGCTGGGATGAAGACTATGCTAAAATAGAAGGTAGAATCCTTAAACAATTTGGTTCTTTACCAATGCAACTGATCATCTCAAAAAAAGGGAAAAAGGCAAAGTGCAACCATATTGAACAACAAAAGTTAAGTCGATATGTTGGAAATATGAATGTTGTGATGTTTGCTCCGGAAGATCTCAATCTCGTAAAAGGCAGTCCACAAGTAAGACGCCGTTTTATTGATATGGAAATTGGCCAGGTGTCCCCTATTTATTTACATGATATGAGTCAATATCAAAAGATACTTCAACAACGCAATCATTTTTTAAAAATGCTGCAAATAAAAAAACAAACCGATCAAACGATGCTTGAAGTACTAACCGAGCAATTTATCCAAACAGCAGTAAAAATCATTTCCAAAAGATTTGAGTTTCTTCACTTGCTTGAAAATTGGGCTAAGCCTATTCACAAAGGTATTTCAAGAGGATTAGAAGAACTGAAAATTGAATATAAACCTTCAGTGGATGTATTAGAAGAACAAGATTTGTCGAAAATGATAGCATGCTTTGAGGAAAAATTTAACAAAGTTAAAACGAGGGAAATCGAACGTGGAACGACGTTGTTTGGTCCACACCGTGATGATTTACAATTTTCTGTCAATAATAGGGATATTCAAACGTTTGGATCGCAAGGTCAACAACGGACAACTGCCCTATCAGTAAAACTTGCCGAAATTGAATTAATTCATTCTGAAATTGGCGAATATCCAATTTTACTTCTTGACGATGTTTTATCTGAATTAGATGATTATCGTCAATCCCATTTATTAAATACCATTCAGGGTAAGGTTCAAACATTTGTTACAACAACAAGTGTTGAGGGAATTAATCATCAAACCTTGAGAGAAGCTTCGACTTTTTTGGTGGAGTCTGGAGCGATTAATAAAATTACCTGAGGTGTGATATGTATATTCATATTGGAGAAGACCTGAATGTCAGGGCAAAGGATGTCATTTCCATTTTGGATAAAGAGAGCGTCAACTCTTCATCATTGATTGAAGAGTTTTTAAAGCGTCATGAAGGGAATTTAATTAATCTTTCCAAAAATCCATTTAAATCGATTGTGATTACGAGTGACAAAGTTTATCTATCTCCCCTTGCTTCTGGAACATTAAAAAGACGCTCCAGTCAAATGAATATACAAGACTTTTAATTCAAAACGCCTATGATGCTAAAACCTCACATTCTAACATGAGGAATTTTATAATTTAATTAATTAAGCCAGCATAAGGCGGTGTGAGCAACTGCTCTTCACCATTATTTCAAAACAATGTATGTAGTAGACCCTAGTAAAGAAAGTGTAGGTGAACAAAAGTGACAATGGAACAAAAGGAACTCCAGGAAGAGGCTTACGGAGCGGATCAAATACAGGTTCTTGAGGGACTCGAGGCAGTCAGAAAAAGACCTGGTATGTATATTGGATCGACAAGTGGAAAAGGCCTACATCATCTCGTTTGGGAAATAGTCGATAATAGTATTGACGAGGCTTTAGCAGGATTCTGTGATGAAATCAATATTATTATTGAGAAAGATAACAGTATCACGGTTAAAGACAACGGTCGTGGGATTCCAGTTGGTATACAGGAAAAAATGGGTAGACCAGCTGTTGAAGTTATTATGACAGTTCTTCATGCCGGTGGTAAGTTTGGCGGTGGAGGATATAAGGTATCCGGAGGGCTGCATGGTGTTGGCGCTTCAGTTGTAAACGCATTGTCTAAACAGCTTGAGGTTTATGTTCATCGGGATGGACATATTCATTACCAACAGTTTGAACGTGGTGTCCCTGTAGCAGACCTAAAGATAATTGGCGATACCGACCATACAGGGACAACAACACATTTTGTTCCTGATGAGGAAATTTTCACAGAAACATTAGAATATGAATATGAAACTCTCGCAACTCGCCTTCGTGAACTAGCCTTTTTAAATCGGGCGATTAAAATAACGATTGATGATAAACGAGTTGAAAATAAACATAATGAGTATTTTTACGAGGGCGGTATTAAATCTTATGTTGAGCATTTAAACCGTACGAAGGAAGTTGTTCATGAGGATCCCATTTATTTAGAGGGAGAACGCGATGGAATAACAGTTGAAGTTGCTCTCCAATATAACGAAGGCTACACAGAAAGTATTTATTCCTTCGCTAATAATATTCATACGTATGAAGGCGGAACACATGAATCGGGTTTTAAAACAGCTTTAACAAGAGTAATTAATGACTATGCACGGAAAAATGGGATTTTTAAAGATAACGATGCAAATCTCTCTGGAGAAGATGTACGTGAAGGATTGACAGCTATTATCTCTGTTAAGCATCCTAATCCACAATTCGAAGGACAAACAAAAACAAAATTAGGTAATTCTGAAGTAAGAACCATTACCGATGCTGTCTTTGCTAGTCATCTTGAAAAATTCTTGATGGAAAATCCAACTGTAGCCAAAAAAGTTGTTGAAAAAGGATTAATGGCTGCAAGAGCTAGAATGGCTGCTAAAAAAGCAAGAGAGCTCACACGCAGGAAAAGTGCGTTGGAGGTTTCTAGTTTACCTGGGAAATTAGCTGATTGTTCTTCAAAAGATCCAGCCATCAGTGAGATTTATATCGTTGAGGGTGACTCAGCGGGTGGTTCAGCCAAGCAAGGAAGGGACCGTCATTTCCAAGCAATTCTACCGCTCCGTGGGAAAATTTTAAATGTTGAAAAGGCTCGTCTAGATAAAATTCTCTCAAACAATGAAGTTAGAGCAATGATAACTGCGATTGGAACAGGAATTGGCGAGGATTTTGATATTTCAAGAGCTCGGTACCACAAAATTGTCATTATGACAGATGCGGATGTCGACGGTGCTCACATTCGGACATTGATATTAACGTTCTTTTACAGATATATGAGACAAATTCTTGAGGCTGGATATATCTATATAGCCCAACCGCCATTATATAAAGTTCAGCAGGGAAAACGGATCGAGTATGCTTATAATAGTCAAGAACTTGATCGAATTTTCGCAGAATTACCAAGTCAACCAAAACCTAATATTCAACGCTATAAAGGTCTTGGTGAAATGAACCCTGAGCAATTATGGGAAACAACGATGGACCCAGCTACTAGGACAATGCTTCAAGTGAATTTAGAGGATGCAATTGAAGCTGATGAGACATTTGAAATGCTCATGGGTGACAAAGTAGAACCACGACGTAATTTTATTGAAGCCAATGCTCAATATGTGAAAAACTTAGATATTTAGCGTTAGCCCGAACATAACTTGATTAGTAGGACGATCTAACAATTTAGACGTTAGACTTTCTTTTTAAAGGATAGAGGTTTGACCACTATCCTCCTTTTAGCTTATAAACACGTACAAGCTTTACCTATGAAGTTTTTCAAAATGGAGGTATCTAAATATGGATGAGACACCAAATTCTCAAGTAAAAGAAATTAATATAAGTCAGGAAATGAAAACATCCTTTCTAGACTATGCCATGAGTGTTATTGTTTCTAGGGCTCTTCCAGATGTTCGAGATGGCTTAAAGCCAGTACATCGTCGTATTCTTTATGCGATGCATGATCTTGGAATGCATTCAGATAAACCGTATAAAAAGTCGGCACGTATTGTTGGGGATGTTATCGGTAAGTATCACCCACATGGAGATTCAGCTGTTTATGAAACTATGGTACGTATGGCGCAAAATTTTAATTATCGCTATATGCTTGTAGATGGCCATGGAAATTTCGGTTCTGTTGATGGTGATTCCGCAGCTGCAATGCGTTATACAGAATCACGTATGTCTAAAATTTCAATGGAATTACTTAGAGATATTAATAAAGATACAATTGATTATCAAGATAACTATGATGGTGAAGAAAAGGAACCTGTTGTTCTTCCTGCACGCTTTCCAAATCTTTTAGTTAATGGGACAACTGGAATCGCTGTAGGTATGGCTACGAATATTCCCCCGCATCAATTAGGAGAAATTATTGATGGTGTTTTAGCCATTAGTAAAGACCCTGATATTTCTACTCAAGAGTTAATGGAGATTATCCCTGGTCCGGATTTTCCTACAGGTGGATTAATTCTTGGGCGAAGTGGTATTCGTAAGGCATATGAGACAGGTCGAGGATCTATAACTTTACGTGCAAAAGTAGATATTGAACAAAAGTCAAATGGTAAAGAAGTTATTATTGTAAATGAACTTCCTTATCAGGTTAATAAGGCTAGACTTATTGAAAAAATAGCTGAATTAGCAAGAGATAAGAAAATTGATGGAATTACCGATTTACGAGATGAATCAGACCGTAAAGGTATGAGAATTGTCATAGAAGTTCGTAAAGACGCCAATGCGAATGTTCTTTTAAATAACCTGTATAAGCATACAGCGTTACAAACTAGCTTTGGTATAAATACGCTAGCCCTTGTTAATGGTGAACCAAAAGTATTGAACATCAAACAGTGCTTAGTTTACTATCTAGATCATCAAAAAGTTGTAATCCGTAGAAGGACCGAGTTTGAATTAAGAAAAGCTAAAGCTCGTGCCCATATTCTAGAAGGTTTAAGAATTGCTTTAGACCATCTAGATCAAGTGATAACTTTAATTCGAAGCTCACAAACAACGGATATTGCCCGAGAAGGGTTAATGTCAAACTTTAATTTATCAGAGAAGCAAGCTCAAGCAATCCTTGATATGCGCTTGCAACGCTTAACTGGGTTGGAAAGAGAAAAAATTGAAGATGAATTTCAAAATCTTATGAAACTTATAGCTGAATTAATGGCTATTCTTGCAAACGAAGAGAAAGTTTTAGAAATTATACGCGAAGAGTTAACAGAAATTAAAGAGCGATTTAACGATAAGCGTAGAACGGAAATCGTTACAGGTGGATTAGAAAATATTGAAGATGAAGATTTGATTCCACGCGAGAATATCGTGATCACGTTAACACATAACGGTTATATTAAACGATTGCCTGTTTCTACGTACCGTTCGCAAAAAAGAGGTGGACGGGGTATTCAAGGGATGGGAACAAACGAAGATGACTTTGTTGAACATCTTATAAGTACATCAACCCATGATACGATCTTATTCTTTACAAATAAGGGCAAGGTGTACCGTTCCAAAGGCTATGAGATCCCTGAATATAGTCGTACTGCTAAAGGGATTCCAATTATTAACCTTTTGGGAATTGAAAAGGGAGAATGGGTAAATGCTATTATCCCTGTAGTAGAATTCGTAGATGATTGGTATTTGTTCTTTACCACAAAAGAAGGAATCTCGAAGCGATCACCTTTAACTTCTTTTGCAAACATTCGAAATAACGGCTTAATTGCAATAAATCTTCGCGAAGGTGATGAACTTATTTCTGCCAGACTTACAGACGGTAGCAAAGAGATTATCATTGGTACGAAGAAAGGAATGTTAATTCGTTTCCCAGAAACGGATGTACGATCCATGGGGAGAACTGCAACAGGTGTCAAAGGTATTTCATTACGAAGTGATGATGAAGTTGTTGGTATGGAAGTGCTTGAGGAAAATACAAACATACTTATAGTTACTAAGAATGGATATGGAAAGAGAACACCAGCACCGGAATACCGTGTTCAAGGTAGGGGCGGAAAAGGAATTAAGACGTGCCATATAACCGATAAAAACGGCGACCTTGTTTCCATGAAAGCTGTTACTGGTGAAGAAGATCTCATGCTTATTACAACTGGTGGGGTTCTAATCCGAATCGATGTTGATGGAATCTCAACAATGGGAAGAAATACAATAGGTGTTAAGCTTATAAATATAAAAGAAAATGAAAATGAATTCGTCGCCACAGTTGCAAAAGTGGAGAAGGAAGAAGAAGAAATAGAAGAAATAGTAGAAAGTGAAGAAAGTGAAGAAAGTGAAACAACAACTGATCCCGTCAGTGCAGAAAAAGAAGATGTAGAATAAATAAATTTTAGAGGAACGCCAAAAGCGTTCCTCTTTTTTGGTAAAATAGTACTAAATAGTAAATGAGAGATTATTGGGGTGTGTTCCTTGCGAGTAAATATAAAAGATATCCAAGAGGGCTGTATTCTATCAGTAGATGTATTTAGTAAAACAAATCGACCCATTATAACCAAGAAAACAATTATCACAGCATCGCTAATTAATGTATTAAAGGCTTTTATGATTCGTGAAGTAGAGGTTGAAAGAATACTTGTTAATGGAGTCCCGTTTCTTCCTTATGACATAGATGCTAACGAAACAAGACAAAGACTTGGATTCACGGAATTATTTTTACAATCCGTTAATCAATATAAAAAGGAATTTCATTCATGGCAATCTGGACTTCCAATAGATATAAGTAAAATTAGGGCACTATTATTACCACTTTTAGAGAAAATGGAGATTTACCCTTCTGAAGTATTCAATTTACATCATTTCTCTACAAAAGAAGATTATATGTACCAGCATCCAGTTGCTGTTGGAGTTATAAGCGGATATATCGGGAAGAAGACAAACCTAGAAAAAGGTGAATGGCTACAGCTTGCCCTGGCAGGTTGTCTTGCAGATTGTGGTATGGCAAAAATCAACCCTTCTATATTAAATAAAAAAACATCGTTAACTAGCCATGAGTACGAGGAAGTGAAGAAACATACCATTTTTAGCTATAAAATGGTACAGAATATTTCTGTTTTAAGAAAAGATGTTAAGATTGCTATCCTTGAACATCACGAAAGATTAGATGGAAGCGGGTATCCATTGGGAGAAAAATCGCAAAAAATACATGAATACGCAAAAATTATCGCCCTTGCAGATATTTTCCATGCGATGACTTCTGAGAGATTATATCGCAGCAAACAATCCCCTTTTAAGGTACTAGAAATGATTATAGAAGATAGTTTTGGAAAATTTGATATTAACATTATAAAATCGATTAGTTCTAGTATTATTACATATTCATCAGGAGATAAAGTTAGACTGTCTGATGGTAGAGAAGCAGAAATTCTATTTGTGGATGGAAAATCTCCAACACGCCCACTAGTAAAAATAGCTGATACCGAAGAAATCATTCAGCTTGCACAGTACAGACAATTACATATAGATAGAATCCTATCATAAGTTTTTTGT